>NZ_JBISWK010000061.1:0-14933 GCF_044462205.1 Kocuria rhizosphaericola
CAGCCGCCTTCCCGACTGTCCCGGGCCGGAGAACGGCCCCGGAAGACCCAACCGACCTACCACTCAGGAGTGCAGCGGAAGTGAAGAGCGCCGTCGAGAAACTCAACCCCACCCAGGTCAAGATCGTGGTGGACGTCCCGTTCGCGGAACTGAAGCCGTTCATCGACCAGACCTACACCTCGCTCGCCAACCAGATCCAGGTCCCCGGCTTCCGCCGCGGCAAGGTTCCGGCGCGGCTGATCGAGCAGCGCGTGGGCTTCGACTTCGTCGTCGAGAACGCGCTCAACGAGGGTCTGAACACCTTCTTCCAGCAGGCCCTCGCGGAGAACGAGATCACCCCGCTGACCCAGCCCCAGGTCGAGGTCGTCACCAAGCCGGACGAGACGAACCGCGAGGCCGACACCAAGGTCCAGATCGACGTGGCCGTGCGCCCCGAGATCGAGCTGCCCGACTACAAGGGCCTCGAGGTCGAGGTCGAGGCCCGCGAGGCCTCCGCCGAGGACGAGCAGAAGGCCCTCGACGAGCTGCGCGGGCGCTTCGGCACCCTCAAGACCGTGGACCGTCCCGCCGCGGAGGGCGACTTCGTCACCCTCGACCTGCAGGCCCTGGTCGACGGCGAGGAGGTCGACGCCGCCAACGACCTGTCCTACCAGGTGGGCGCCGGCACGATGCTCGACGGCATGGACGAGGCGATCACCGGCCTCTCCGCCGACGAGGACGCCACCTTCGAGACCAAGCTCGCCGGCGGCGAGCACAGCGGCGCGGACGCGACCGTCAAGGTCAAGGTCACCGCCGTCAAGGAGCGCGAGCTCCCCGAGGCCGACGACGAGTTCGCCCAGCTGGCCTCCGAGTTCGACACCATCGAGGAGCTCAAGGAGGACCTGAAGAAGCAGGCCGCCGAGGGCACCGTGGTGGAGCAGGGCGTCGAGGCCCGGGACAAGGTCCTGGAGAAGCTGCTGGCCCTCGTGGAGATCCCCGTGCCGCAGGCCGTGATCGACGAGCAGATCGCCCAGCACTTCGACAACCCGGAGGCCGAGGCCGACCACGACACCCCGGACCACCGGGCCGAGGTCCAGAAGAACGCCGAGGACGCCTTCCGCAACGAGATCGTGCTGGACGCGGTCGCGGAGGCCGAGGAGATCGGCGTCGAGCAGTCCGAGCTGATCGACTACATCATCAACATGTCCCAGCAGTACGGCATGGACCCGAACCAGTTCGCCCAGCTGCTGGACTCCTCGGGCCAGGCCGGTCTGATGGTGGGCGAGGTGCGCCGCCGCAAGGCCCTGGCCAAGGTCCTGGAGTACGCGACGGTCACCGACACCGCGGGCAACACGGTGGACCTCTCCGAGTTCGTGCGCCCGCAGGGCGAGGAGCCGGCGGAGGAGTCCGCCGAGGAGGTCGAGCCCGAGGAGACCACCGCGGCCCCGACCCCCGGCACCGAGGAGGAGTCCGCGGACTCGCCCGAGTCCCCGGAGTCCGCCGACTCCCCGGAGTCCGCCGAGTCGGCTGACTCCCCGGACTCCGCCAAGTGAGTTCCTGAAGACCGCTCCGAAGGCGCCGCCGTCCCGCCGGGACGGCGGCGCCTTCGTCCGTCGCGGGACCTCGGGACCGACCATGCGCCATCAGCGAACAACCCGGACGGGGACCGGCCGCGGTCCTGGGCGGGCACTAGTGTTCTGTTCAGAGATCATCGGACCACACGGACGAAAGAGGCACTGTTACATGACCTCCGCTCACGAGTCGCCGTTCGGCTCGACCCACGCAACCTCCACCGGCCCGCGCCTGCAGGGCGGCGGCCCCATGGGCGGCCAGGACGACTACGTCTACAACCGGCTGCTCAAGGAGCGCATCATCTGGCTGGGCTCCGAGGTGCGCGACGACAACGCGAACCTCATCTGCTCGCAGATGCTGCTGCTCTCTGCCGAGGACCCGCAGGCGGACATCTTCCTGTACATCAACTCCCCGGGCGGGTCCGTCACGGCCGGCATGGCCATCTACGACACCATGCAGCTCATCCCGAACGACGTGGTGACCGTGGCCACCGGCCTGGCGGCCTCGATGGGCCAGTTCCTGCTGTCCTCCGGCACCAAGGGCAAGCGCTACTCCACCCCGAACGCCCGGATCCTCATGCACCAGCCCTCCGGCGGCATGGGCGGCACGGCCTCGGACATCCGGGTGCAGGCCGAGCTGATCCTGTCGATGAAGCAGCGCCTCGCGGAGCTCACCGCCGAGCAGACCGGCCAGTCCCTGGAGACGATCCTCCGGGACAACGACCGCGACAACTGGTTCGACGCCCAGCGTGGCCTCGAGTACGGCTTCTTCGACCACATCGCCAGCTCTGCCGGGTCCATGACCGGCGGCGGCGGGACCATGAAGGACCAGGACCCGAAGGACCAGGAGTAGGACCTCGGCGGTCCCACCACTCCACCAGGCACGCTCCACCAGACCTCCGAGGAACTCAACCATGACCTTCACCCACGGACCTTCGTCCACGGCCGGCTCCGCGGCCGCCCTGCCCACCAGCCGCTACGTGCTCCCCGACTTCGAGGAGCGCACCCCCTACGGGTACCGCCGGCAGAACCCGTACACCAAGCTGTTCGAGGACCGGATCATCTTCCTGGGCGTCCAGGTCGACGACGCCTCGGCCGACGACGTGATGGCCCAGCTGCTCGTACTCGAGGCGCAGGACGCCGACCGGGACATCACGATGTACATCAACTCCCCGGGCGGGTCGTTCACCGCGATGACCGCGATCTACGACACGATGCAGTTCATCCGCCCCGAGGTCCAGACGGTCTGCCTCGGGCAGGCCGCGTCCGCGGCCGCCGTGCTGCTCGCCGGCGGCACCCCGGGCAAGCGCCTGGCCCTCCCGAACGCCCGTGTGCTGATCCACCAGCCGGCCATGTCCGGCCAGGGCGGGGGCCAGGCCTCGGACATCGAGATCCAGGCCAACGAGATCATGCGCATGCGCGAGTGGCTGGAGGAGACCCTGGCACTGCACTCCGGCAAGACCGCCGAGGAGGTCAACCGGGACATCGAGCGCGACAAGATCCTGACCGCTTCCGCCGCCAAGGAGTACGGGATCGTGGACCACGTCCTGGAGTCCCGGAAGATCCACAAGCCCGCGACCGTCACCTCCTGACCCGGGCACCCCGCCCCGCCGCACCCCGGTGCGCCGCGATCCGACCGGTCGCGGCGCACCGGGGCGCCCCGATGTTGGGGCGGGGCCCGGTCCTCGCCTATCCTGGACGAGGATTCCCGTACCCGACCAGAGGACTGTTTCATGGCGCGCATCGGCGAGACCGCGGATCTGCTCAAGTGCTCCTTCTGCGGCAAGAGCCAGAAGCAGGTCCGCAAGCTCATCGCGGGCCCGCGCGTCTACATCTGCGACGAGTGCATCGAGCTGTGCAACGAGATCATCGAGGAGGAGCTGAGCGAGGTCAAGGACCTCGAGCAGCAGGAGCTCCCCACGCCGCACGAGATCTACCAGCACCTCCACCAGTACGTGATCGGCCAGGAGACCGCCAAGCGCGCACTGGCCGTGGCCGTGTACAACCACTACAAGCGGGTCCGGGCCGGCGAGAACGGCAAGCCCCTGTCCCTGGCCACGGCGGCCGGTGACGAGGACGTCGAGATCGCGAAGTCCAACATCCTGCTGGTGGGGCCCACCGGCTCGGGCAAGACGTACCTGGCGCAGTCGCTGGCGCGCAAGCTGGACGTGCCCTTCGCGGTCGCGGACGCCACGTCCCTGACGGAGGCCGGCTACGTCGGCGAGGACGTCGAGAACATCCTGCTCAAGCTCATCCAGGCCGCGGACTACGACGTCAAGCGGGCCGAGACGGGCATCATCTACATCGACGAGATCGACAAGATCTCGCGCAAGTCGGAGAACCCCTCGATCACCCGCGACGTCTCCGGCGAGGGCGTGCAGCAGGCGCTGCTGAAGATCCTCGAGGGCACCGTGGCCTCGGTGCCCCCGCAGGGCGGGCGCAAGCACCCGCAGCAGGAGTTCATCCAGATCGACACCACCAACGTCCTGTTCGTCGTGGCCGGTGCGTTCGCCGGCCTCGAGGACATCGTGGACTCCCGGGCCGGCCGCACGAGCATCGGCTTCGGCGCGGAGCTCAAGCAGAACGGGCCCCGCGACGAGGTGATGGCCGACGTCATGCCGGAGGACCTGCTGAAGTTCGGCCTGATCCCCGAGCTGATCGGCCGCCTGCCCGTGGTGACCACGCTGCGCGAGCTGTCGGTGGCCGACCTCACCCGCATCCTCACCGAGCCGCGCAACGCGCTCGTGAAGCAGTACAAGAAGATGTTCCAGCTGGACGGCGTGGAGCTGACCTTCGACCCCGAGGCGCTGACCGCCGTCGCCGAGCTCGCGATCAAGCGGGGCACGGGTGCCCGCGGGCTGCGCGCGATCCTGGAGGACGTGCTCCAGCCCGTCATGTTCGAGCTCCCCAGCCGGGACGACATCGCCGCCGTGCTCGTGACCGCGGAGGCCGTGGCCAAGCAGGCCGAGCCGGAGATCATCACCCACGAGATGATCCGCGACGAGCAGAACCGGAACAAAACCGCCTGATCCGTGGCTTCTACTCAGTGACGCGTCCGCCACTCCCGGCGGACGCCCGCACGAGAGGAAGCTGATGACGGACAAGGTGGAGTTCTGGTTCGACCCCGCGTGCCCCTGGGCGTGGATGACCTCCCGCTGGATGCTCGAGGTGGAGAAGGTCCGCGACGTCGAGGTGGACTGGCGGATCATGTCGCTGGCCGTCCTCAACGAGGGGCGGGACGAGCTGCCCGAGGACTACAGGAAGTTCCTGCAGAAGGCCTGGGGCCCGGTCCGGGTCGTCGTGGCCGCCCGTGAGGAGCACGGCCCCGAGCACGTCAAGGCGCTCTACGACGCCATGGGGACCCGGCTCCACCCGGGCGGGCAGAAGGACTTCCGCGCCGTGATCGAGGAGTCCCTGGCCGAGGTCGGCCTCCCGTCCGAGCTGGCCGCCGCCGCGGACACCGACCGCTGGGACGACCTGGTCCGGGCCTCGCAGCAGGAGGCGCAGGGTCGGGTGGGCGACGACGTGGGCACCCCCGTGATCGCCGTGAACGGCACGGCCTTCTTCGGGCCGGTCATGTCCCCGGCACCCACGGGCGAGGACGCCGGCAAGGTCTTCGACGGCGCCGTGCTGCTGGCCGACTACCCGGGGTTCTACGAGCTCAAGCGCTCCCGCAGCGCGGACCCGATCTTCGACTGACCCCTTCACCCGACGGTGGCCCGCCCGGCCACTCCGGGACGGCACGAGGGCCCGGCCGCCGCGGCGGCCGGGCCCTCGTGCTGCGTGCCGGAGCGTCTCTACGGGGCCGGCTCCTCCGCCGGGACCAGCTGGACGTCCCGCACCGTCAGGCCCTCGGTCCCGCCGACGAGCACCAGCTCGGCGGCATTGCCCGCGGCCTTGAGGTCTCCCAGCCCCGCCTCGAGACGGGCGACGTCCTCGGCGGCGGCCGTGATGGTCGCCGAGCGCACCTCGGTGCGCTGCTTGACCTTGGCCTCCGACTTGGCCTTGCGCAGCCCGGAGAGAGCCTCGCCCACGGTCGTGAGCACCTCCGGGTCGGCGTCGGTCACGGCCTCGGCGAAACCCTCGACGCCGGGCCAGGCCGCCCGGTGCACGGAGCCGGAGCGCCACCAGGACCAGACCTCGTCCGTGGCGAACGGCAGGACGGGGGCGAACAGGCGCAGCAGCGCGTCGAGGGTCGTGGCGAGCGCGGCGTGCACGGACGCCTGCGCGGCCTCGCCGCGGGCCCCGTAGGCGCGGTCCTTGACGAGCTCGACGTAGTCGTCGGTGAAGGTCCAGAAGAACTGCTCGGTGAGCTGCAGCGCCCGGGCGTACTCGTAGTCGCGGAACGCCCGGCCGGCGCGCTCCACGACCGTGGCCAGCTGGGCGAGCAGCGCCCGGTCGACGGCGTCGGTCACGACGTCCGGAGACGCCCCGGCGCCGAGCACGGACGCCTCCGTGACGCCCTGGGCGAGGACGAACTTCGAGGCGTTGAGCAGCTTGATGGCCAGCCGACGGCCGATCTTCATCTGCCCCTCGTCGTAGGCGGTGTCCGCGCCCAGGCGGGCGGACGCGGCCCAGTAGCGCACCGCGTCGGCCCCGTAGTTCTCGAGCACCTCCGTGGGGACCACCACGTTGCCCTTCGACTTGGACATCTTCTTGCGGTCCGGGTCGAGGATCCACCCGGAGAGCGCCGTGTTGGTCCACGGCACCGTTCCCGCCAGCGACTCGGAGCGCACCACCGTGGAGAACAGCCAGGTCCGGATGATGTCGTGGCCCTGGGGCCGCAGGTCCATCGGGAAGGTGTTGGCGTGCAGCTGCTCGTCGAAGGCCCAGCCCGTGGCGATCTGGGGGGTCAGCGAGGACGTGGCCCAGGTGTCGAGCACGTCCGGGTCGCCCGTGAAGCCGTGCGGCTGGTCCCGCTGGGACTCGTCGAAGCCGGGGGCGGGGTCGGCGGCCGGGTCCACGGGCAGCTGGTCGGGGTCGGGCAGGACAGGGGTGCCGTAGTCCGGGTTGCCGTCGCCGTCGAGCCGGTACCAGACCGGGAACGGCACCCCGAAGAAGCGCTGGCGGGAGATCAGCCAGTCGCCGTTGAGGCCCTCGATCCAGTTCTCGAACCGGGAGCGCATGAACGCGGGGTGCCAGTCCATCTCGCGTCCGCGCCTCAGCAGCGCCTCGCGGCGGTCGGCGTCGCGGCCGCCGTTGCGGATGTACCACTGGCGGGAGGTGACGACCTCGAGGGGCTTGTCGCCCTTCTCGTAGAAGTTCACCGGGTGCATGACCTTCCGGGGCTCGCCCTCCAGGTCGCCGGACGCGCGGAGCATGTCCGCGACGGCCTGCTGCGCGGAGAACACCGTCTTGCCGGCCACCTGCGCGTAGTGCTCGGCGGGGGCGCCCGCGGCGATCCACTCGGGGGTCTCGGCCGCGAAGCGGCCGTCGCGGCCGATCAGCGCGCGGGTCGGCAGGTCCAGCTCCCGCCACCACGTGACGTCGGTGAGGTCGCCGAACGTGCAGATCATGGCGATCCCGGAGCCCTTGTCCGGCTTGGCCAGCGGGTGCGCCCGGACCTCGACCTCGACGTCGAACAGCGGGGAGCGCACCGTGGTGCCGAACAGCGGCTGGTAGCGCTCGTCGTCCGGGTGGGCCACGAGGGCCACGCACGCGGGCAGCAGCTCGGGGCGGGTGGTCTCGATGTGCACCGGCTCACCGTCGGGACGGTGGAAGGCCACGCGGTGGTAGGTGCCCTCGCGCTCCCGGTCCTCGAGCTCGGCCTGGGCGACGGCCGTGCGGAAGGTGACGTCCCACAGGGTGGGGGCCTCGGCCAGGTAGGCGTTGCCGGCCTCCAGGTCCTGGAGGAAGGCCCGCTGGGAGACCGCCCGGGAGCGGGCGTCGATGGTGCGGTAGGTGCGGGTCCAGTCCACGGACAGGCCCAGGGTGGAGAACAGGTGCTCGAAGACCTTCTCGTCCTCGACGGCGAGCTCCTCGCACAGCTCGATGAAGTTCTTGCGCGAGACCACGTCCCAGTCGCGCTGGTTCTTCGCGGGCTTCTCCGGCGGGCGGTAGCCCTCGACGTAGGGCCGGGTGGGGTCGCAGCGCACGCCGTAGTAGTTCTGCACGCGGCGCTCGGTGGGCAGTCCGTTGTCGTCCCAGCCGAGCGGGTAGAAGACGTTCTTGCCGGCCATCCGCTGGAAGCGGGCGATCACGTCCGTCTGCGTGTAGGAGAACATGTGGCCGACGTGCAGGGAGCCGGAGGCGGTCGGCGGGGGAGTGTCGATCGAGTAGACCTGCTCGCGGGTCGTGTCCTCGTCGAACGCGTAGGTGCCCTCGTCGCGCCACTTCTGCGAGTACTTCTGCTCCAGTCCCTCCAGCGCGGGCCTGTCGGGAACGGTCACGGGGGTGGTCACGGGCGTGGTCTCCGGTGCGGTTCCGGGCGTGTCTGTGCCCTGCGTGTTGTCAGCCATGCGGACCAGTCTCTCACGAGCCCCGGCGCGCGCCCCGACGCCCCGGTGCTTGGGCGGCGCCCCGCGCCGGGCTAGCGTGGACCCATGACCGATCAGCAGAGCACGAACACGCACACCGGCAGGGTCGCGGTCGTCACCGGTGCGTCGACGGGCATCGGAGAGGCCACCGCGCGCGAGCTGCGCCGCAGCGGCTGGACCGTCTACGCGGTGGCCCGCCGCGCCGAGCGCCTGGAGGCGCTGGCCCGCGAGACCGGGGCCATCCCCGCCCCGTGCGACATCACCTCCGACGCCGACGTCGACGCGCTCCGGGACCAGGTGCTGGAGGAGCAGGGCCGCGTGGACGCCCTGCTCAACATCTCCGGGGGCGCCCGCGGCACCGACCGCGTGGCCGACGCCAGCACGGAGGACTGGGAGTGGATGTACCAGGTCAACGTGCTCGGCACGATGCGCCTGACCCGGGCCTTCCTCCCCGCCCTGCGCGAGAACGGCGAGGGCACCGTCCTGAACCTCACGTCCCTCGCGGCGCACCGGGCGTACGAGGGCGGCGGCGGCTACAACGCCGCGAAGTACGCCGAGCGGGCCATGACGGAGGCGCTGCGGCTCGAGGAGGCCGAGCACAACGTACGCGTCGTCGAGATCGCCCCGGGCCTCGTGCACACCCCGGAGTTCTCCCTCAACCGCCTCGGCGGGGACCAGGACGCCGCGGAGAAGGTCTACGCGGGCGTGGACAAGCCCCTCACCTCCGAGGACGTCGCCCAGGTGTGCGCCTTCGCGGTGAACCTGCCCCACCACGTGGACCTCGACACCGTGACCATCAAGCCGGTGGCCCAGGCGGCCCCGCACAAGCTGATCCGCACCTCGTAGACCCCGCCCGCCGGGATCGCGGCTCCCGGCGACCGGGCGCGTCCCTCCCGCCGGGGACCGCGCCCCCGGTGGGGCCCCGAGTGGGTTAAGATGGGGGTCAGTCATCGCGGCGTCGATCCGGCCATCACCGGGGAGCCTTCGGAAGAACAGGCCCGTCCCGCCGAGGGGCGCGCCCCAGTAGAACCGAACGGGTAAGCCCGTCACAGCAGTCACGAGCGGCGACCCGCGTCTCCCCGGAGACCGGGGCGCAAGCGAGGTGGTACCGCGTTCCGCCCCGGGCGACCGGCCGGCAGCGTCCTTGCACCCTGACCCGCACGAGCAGCACCGACGTCAGATCGAGGATGGACCCCGTGTCAGACCAGCCCGTCTACCCCAAGGCGACCACCGCCCCCGAGGCCCGCGGCGTCCCCGCGGCGCCCGCGTTCCCTGCCGTCGAGGAGCGCGTCCTCGCCTACTGGGCGCAGGACCGCACGTTCCAGGCCAGCGTGGACCAGCGCGACCCCGGCCGGGACGGCTCCAACGAGTTCGTCTTCTACGACGGCCCGCCCTTCGCCAACGGCCTGCCGCACTACGGGCACCTCCTCACCGGCTACGTCAAGGACCTCGTGGCCCGCTACCAGACCCAGCAGGGCCGCCGGGTGGAGCGCCGCTTCGGCTGGGACACCCACGGCCTGCCCGCCGAGCTCGAGGCGATGAAGCAGCTCGGGATGGCGGACAAGGAGGAGATCGAGCGGATGGGGGTCGCGGCGTTCAACGACGCCTGCCGGTCCTCCGTGATGAAGTACGCCTCCGAGTGGCGGGACTACGTCACCCGCCAGGCCCGCTGGGTCGACTTCGACAACGACTACAAGACCCTCAACCCGGACTACATGGAGTCCGTCATCGCGGCGTTCAAGGCCCTCGACGACAAGGGCCTCGTTTACTCCGGCTACCGCGTCCTGCCCTACTGCTGGAAGGACGAGACCCCGCTGTCCAACCACGAGCTGCGGATGGACGACGACGTCTACCAGGACCGCCAGGACCAGACTGTCACCGTCACGTTCCCCGTGCTCGACGACGCCTCGTGGGCGGTCCGGCCCGAGCTGGCCGCCGAGCTCGCCGGGGTCGAGGCCCTCGCCTGGACCACCACGCCCTGGACGCTGCCGACCAACCAGGCGATCGCCGTGGGCCCCGAGATCGTCTACGCCGTGGTCCCCGGCGCCGGCGAGCTCGCGGGCCGGCGCTTCCTGGTCGCCGAGGAGCTGCTGGGCGCCTACGCCAAGGACCTCGGCTGGGGCGGGGCCGAGGACCCCGCCGCGGCCGCGGCCGCCGCCGTGACCGCCCGGCACCTCGGCGCCGACCTCGAGGGGCTGCGCTACCAGCGGCTGTGGGACTACTTCGCCGACGCCGAGCGCTTCGGCACGGCCACGTCCTGGCAGTTCGTCGTGGCCGACTACGTCACCACGACCGACGGCACCGGCCTGGTGCACCAGGCGCCCGCCTACGGCGAGGACGACCAGAACGTCTGCGCCCGCTACGACATCCCCGTGGTCCTCTCCCTCGACGAGTCCGGGTTCTTCTACCGGCTCTTCGAGGACGAGCGGCTGGCCCCGGGCGCGCCGCTGGCCGGTATCGCGGGCCGGAACGTCTTCGACAAGGACGTGGCCCGCACGGTGGTCCGGGACCTCAAGGCCCAGGACCGGCTGGTCCGGCAGGCCACCTACGAGCACCCGTATCCGCACTGCTGGCGCTGCCGGAGCCCGCTCATCTACCGCGCCGTGTCCTCCTGGTTCGTGGAGGTCACGCGGATCAAGGAGCGGATGGTCGAGCTCAACCAGCAGATCACCTGGATCCCGGAGAACGTCAAGGACGGCCAGTTCGGCAAGTGGCTGGAGAACGCCCGCGACTGGTCGATCTCCCGCAACCGCTACTGGGGATCGCCCATCCCGGTCTGGGAGTCCGACGACCCCGAGCACCCGCGCCGCGAGGTCTACGGCTCCCTCGCCGAGCTGGAGGCCGCCTTCGGCCGGCTCCCCGTCAACGACCGGGGCGAGGTCGACCTGCACCGTCCCTGGATCGACGAGCTGACCCGCCCGAACCCCGACGACCCGACCGGCCGCTCCACGATGCGCCGCGTGCCCGAGGTGCTGGACGTGTGGTTCGACTCCGGGTCGATGCCGTACGCCCAGGTGCACTATCCGATGGAGAACCGGGAGTGGTTCGAGACCCACAACCCCGGCGACTTCATCGTGGAGTACATCGGCCAGACCCGCGGCTGGTTCTACACGCTGCACATCCTGGCCACCGCGCTGTTCGACCGGCCCGCGTTCCGCAACGTCGTCAGCCACGGCATCGTGCTGGGCTCGGACGGGCAGAAGATGTCGAAGTCCCTGCGCAACTACCCGGACGTCAACGAGGTCCTGGACCGGGACGGCGCCGACGCGATGCGCTGGTTCCTGATGTCCAGCCCCATCCTGCGCGGCGGGAACCTGGTCGTCACCGAGCAGGGCATCCGTGACGGCGTGCGCCAGATGATGCTGCCGCTGTGGAACGTGTACCACTTCTTCGGCCTCTACACGAACGCCGCGAACGGCGGCGCCGGCTACGAGGCGCGGACCCGGCACGAGTCCGAGAACGTGATGGACCGCTTCGTGCTCGCCGCCACCGGCCGGCTCGTGACGGACGTGCAGGACGCCTTCGACCGCTACGACGTCTCGGGGGCCGCGGAGCACCTGCGCTCCTACATGGACACGCTGACCAACTGGTACGTGCGCCGCTCCCGGGACCGGTTCTTCGACGAGGACACCGTCGCCTTCGACGTGCTGTACACGTGCCTGGAGACCGTCTGCCGGGTGGCCGCCCCGCTGCTGCCGCTGGTCGCGGAGGAGATCTGGCGCGGACTGACCGCCGGGCGCTCCGTGCACCTGACCGACTGGCCGGACGCCTCGCTGTTCCCCGCCGAGACCGGCCTTGTGGCGCGCATGGAGACGACCCGCACGATCTGCTCCAACGGCTCCGCCCTGCGCAAGGCCCACAAGCTGCGCGTGCGCCAGCCTCTGGCCGGGATGACCGTGGTGGTGCCCGGGGGCAACGAGCTCGCCGGGACCTTCGAGCGCATCGTCGCGGACGAGCTGAACCTCAGATCCGTGACCCTGCTCGACGCCGACGAGGTCTCCGCGGAGCAGTTCGGCATCTCCCAGCAGCTGAAGGTCAACGCCCGCGCCGCGGGCCCCCGCCTGGGCAAGGGCGTGCAGGCCGTCATCAAGGCCGCCAAGGCGGGGGACTGGTCCACCGCGGAGGACGGCGCCGTCACCGCCGGTGGCACGGCCCTGCAGGCGGGCGAGTACGAGCTCGAGACGGTCGTGGCGCAGGACGCCGCGGCCGGGTCCCGCGCCGTGACCGTCCTGCCCGGCGGCGGCTTCCTCGTCCTCGACACCGAGCTCACCCCCGAGCTCGAGGCCGAGGGCACCGCCCGGGACATGGTCCGGGCGATCCAGCAGGCCCGCAAGGACGCCGCCCTCCAGGTCTCCGACCGGATCCGCACCGTCGTCACCGCCGACGAGCGGACGGTCGCCGCGCTCGAGGCCAACCGCGCGCTCGTGGCCGGGGAGACGCTCTCCGCGGAGCTCGAGCTGCGCGTGGGCGAGCCGTCCGTGGCCGTGACCGTGCTCGACACGAGACCGGCCCCGACCGTCGACGCCGGGGCGGTGCAGGCATGAGCGCCCCGTTCGCGGAGGCCGGCGGCGCGGCGACCGTCGAGGAGGTCTACGCCCTGCTGCTCGAGCGCGCCCCCGAGAACCGGATGGCACCGCGCCTCGACGCCGTGCGGCGGGCCGTGGAGGTCCTCGGTGAGCCCCATCGCGCCGCCCCGGTGATCCACCTGACCGGCACCAACGGCAAGACCTCGACCGCACGCATGGTGGAGGCCCTGCTGCTCGCCCACGACCTGCGGGTGGGCCGCTACACGAGCCCCCACCTGTCCCGGGTGACCGAGCGGATCAGCGTGGACGGCGCGCCCGTCGACGACGAGACCTTCGTGCGCGTGTACGGCGAGATCGCCCCGTACCTCGGTTTCGTCGACGCCGAGCTGGCCGAGCGGGGCGAGCCCCGGCTCAGCTACTTCGAGACCGTCACGACGCTCGCGTTCGCGGTCTTCGCGGACGCGCCGGTCGACGTCGTCGTCCTCGAGGTGGGCATCGGCGGCTCCTGGGACGCCACGAACGTGGCCGACGGCGTGGTCTCCGTGGTCACGCCCGTCGACCTCGACCACACCGACATGCTCGGCGACACGCTCGGGGAGATCGCGACGGAGAAGGCCGGGATCCTCAAGCCGGGCGGCTTCCTCGTCTCCGCCGCGCAGGACCCGGAGGCCGCCGAGGTGCTCCTGGCCCGGGCCCGGGAACTCGGCGTCCCGTTCCGCTTCTGCGGCGTCGAGTTCGGCGTGGAGGCCCGCGCCACGGCCGTGGGCGGGCAGGTGCTCACGCTGCAGGGCCTGGCCGGGCGGTACCCCGAGGTCCTGCTGCCGCTGTTCGGCGCCCACCAGGCGGAGAACGCCGCGCTGGCCGTCGCCGCCGTGGAGGCGTTCCTGGGCGGCGGCGACAAGGAGCTCAACCCCGAGCTGGTCCGCACCGGCCTGGGCGCCGTCGAGTCCCCGGGACGGCTGGAGCTGGCCCGCAAGGCGCCCCCGGTCGTCCTCGACGCCGCGCACAACCCGCACGGGCTCACGGCCGCGGCGGCCGCCCTCAGGGAGGCCTTCACGTTCGGGAAGCTCAACCTCGTGGTGGGCGTGCTCCAGGAGAAGGACGCCGAGGCGATGCTGCGGGTCCTGCTGGACGAGTACGAGGAGTTCCACACCGAGTTCTGGTTCACCCGGTCCTCCTCGCCGCGGGCGGTCGACCCGCAGGAGCTCGTGGAGCTCGCCGTGGACCTCGGCTTCCCGGAGGACGTGGTCCACGCCGTCCCCCAGCTCGACGACGCGATGACCGAGGCCGTCCAGGACGCCGCCGCCCGCCCGGAGTTCGACGGCGCCGTGCTGGTCACGGGCTCGGTCACCGTGGTCGGCGAGGCCCGCACGCTGCTGGGGCTGTGACCGTGCGCCGCGCCCCGCACCGACCGCACCCCCCGCAGGAGAGGACCCGTCCCACGTGGCACGCATGACCAGAGCCCCGCGCGACCGGCGCCCCGAACAGCCCGGACGGCGGCGCTCGATCCGCACGATGTTCGCCTCCTCCGTGCTCGTCATGGAGGCGTTCATCGCGTTCTTCGCCGCCCTCACCGCCTACGGAGTCCTGGGCCGCGATCTCGGGGACGGGGCGCGGACGACGATCCTGGCGGGCGGGACCGTGCTCGCCCTCGTCCTGGGGCTGGCGCCCGCCGTGCTGGGCCGGCCCTGGGGGTACACCGTGGGGTGGATCCTGCAGGCCGTGTTCCTGGCCACCGGCTTCGTGCTGCCCACGATGTTCTTCGTGGGCGGGCTGTCCGTGCTCGCCTGGTGGTACGCCGTGCGCACCGGGGCGCGGCTGGACCGGGAGAACGCCGCCCGCGACGCCGCCCAGGCGCAGTGGGAGAGGGAGCACCCGGACGGCTAGGCTGGGCACCGACATCCTGGACCCGCACCACGGAAGGACCCCCATGACCACGGAACGCACCCTCGTCCTCGTCAAGCCCGACGGCGTGGCCCGCGGGCTCACCGGCGAGGTGCTCGCCCGGATCGAGGCGAAGGGCTACCGCCTCGTCGAGCTGCGCCTGCTGCACGCGGAGCGCTCCGTGCTGGAGCAGCACTACGCGGAGCACCAGGGGAAGCCCTTCTTCGGGCCGCTCGTCGAGTTCATGCTGAGCGGCCCGGTCGTGGCCGCCGTCGTCGAGGGCCACCGGGTGATCGAGGGCTTCCGGTCCCTGGCCGGGACCACCGAGCCGACCACCGCCGCACCGGGCACGATCCGCGGCGACCTCGGCCGGGACTGGGGCGAGAAGGTCCAGCAGAACATCGTGCACGGCTCCGACTCCCCGGAGTCCGCCGAGCGGGAGATCGGCATCTGGTTCGCCTGAGACCGGCTCCACCGACGCCGACGGCCTCCACCCG
>NZ_JBISWK010000062.1:0-18205 GCF_044462205.1 Kocuria rhizosphaericola
GGCCGTCGGCGTCGGGCCCGGGAGCACTCCGGGACCGGCGCGGCTCACGCCGGGAAGATGACCCCCGCGAACCGGACGAGGACCGTCCCGAAGATCAGCACGAGCAGGGCGGCGGAGACGAACCACGCCCACTGCTCGGCGGCCCGCGCCACGCCGGCGGGCGCCGGCAGCACCCCGGCGCCCAGGTTGCGGGCCGTGGTGTGCACGACCAGGACGGTCTGCATCACCCACACGAGCATGCAGTACAGGCACAGGGCGTTGATCTCGAACGTGGTCTGCCACCACAGCCACAGCACGAACACCCAGCCGAGGGTCACCCCGAGCTGCAGCCCCCACCAGTACCAGGAGGCGAACCGGGCGCCGGCGAGCACCGCGAGCGCCACGGCCACGACCACCGCGTAGGCCACGATGCCGATGAAGGGGTTGGGGAAGCCGAAGGCCTCGGCCTGCGGCGTGCGCATGACGGTGCCGCAGGACAGCCACGAGTTGATGTCGCAGCTGGTGCGGTGCCCGGCGTCGAGGAAGAGCTGGAGCCGCTCGTACACGAGCGTGGCGGCGCCGTAGAAGCCGAGGAGGGCGGTCACGAGAGCCACGAGGCCCCAGCGCCGGTCGGCGCGGGCGTCGTGACCGCGGAGCACGGCGGGGGAGTCGTCGAGGGCGGACGGAGTGGAGGTCACACGCCGATCCTAGGCGATGCGCCCCGGGCCCTCCGAGGCCCCGCCGCGGAGGACCGCCGGAGGGTTGCGGGCCGTGACGAGGCCAATCCGGGCCGGACCGGGGCGTCTGTGAGATACTGGCCACGGTCGAGCCCGCCCGTACGCGGGATCTCGGCCCAGTCGGACTTCGACCCCAGGTCGGCAGGACCCGCGGCTCTCATCGGATTGAGCGCGTCCGCCGCCGGCTCAAGACCGTTGCCCTCGTGAGCAGCGGCTCGAAGCCCCGGACTGGCTCGTTGCCGTCCCCGCCCGTTCGCGAGGTGTGCGGGACGCGGCGGGTACGCACAGGACTTCTGGCCGCCGCGTGGACCCCCACCGGCGATACGCCGACCAAGCCGCTGCGGGGACCGGGTACGGACGGCGTACCGCGGCAGGAGCACAGCTGTATATGGATGCCGAACAGGTGAACCAGGCCGGGGCGCAGGACGCCCTGGACGCTGGTCAGCAGAACACATCGGACGACGCGCGCGCGGACCTCCCGGAGGCGGGGGGAGTGGTGCAGGACACCGCCCCCGCGACTCCGGCCGACGCGCCGGGCGACGTCCTCGACGATCCGTCGGAGGCCCCGGCCCCCGCGCCGGACGCCGAGCCGGACACCGGTGACGCCGCCGGGACCGACACCCTCGACGTCGCCCCGGGGACCGCGGTCCCCGGGGACGAGCGCCCCGGTGCGGTGGCCGAGGAGGCCGCCGCGCCCGGGAGCCCCGCGCACGGCACACCCGGTGCCGAGGAGGCCGCCGAGGGCGTCGAGCCCGCCGGCGAGACCGAGGACCTGGGCACCGGGGCCGACGCCCCTGCCGCGCCGTCCACGCCGGCCTCGGACGCGACGAGCGGTGCCGGGGAGGCACGGCCCCGGGAGACCGACGAGGACACCGACGAGGAGGAGCCGCGCACGGCGCTGGCCGCCGCCGTGACGGCGACCTCGCTGATGTTCCACGCTCCGGACCTCGACGAGCTGCGCGAGGCCGCCCAGCAGCGCGCCGCCCGCCGCCGGGAGGCGCGGCGCCGCCAGCAGGAGGAGAACGCCTCCGCCGAGGACCCGGGCGACGGCCCCGAGGAGCCGGACACGGCGGAGCTCGCCGACGAGGGCGAAGAGGCCGGACCGGACGCGGGCGGTGGCACGACCAGCCGGCGCCGTCGACGCCGCCGCCGCGGCGAGGTCGACATGGAGCTCGTGGGCGGCAGCGACGACGACCCGCCCAACACCGTGACCCGGGTCCGGGCTCCCCGCGCCGCGGAGGCCGCCACGGTCGACGAGGTCGTGGCCGTGAAGGGCTCCACGCGGCTCGAGGCCAAGAAGCAGCGCCGGCGCGAGTCCCGCCAGACCGGCCGCCGCCGCCAGGTGATCACCGAGGCGGAGTTCCTGGCCCGCCGCGAGTCCGTCGAGCGGCAGATGCTGGTCCGGCAGAAGGACAACCGGATCCAGATCGGCGTCCTGGAGGACGGCGTCCTGGCCGAGCACTTCGTCTCGCACACCCAGCAGGACTCCCTGATCGGCAACGTCTACGTGGGCAAGGTGCAGAACGTGCTGCCGTCCATGGAGGCCGCGTTCATCGACATCGGCCGTGGCCGCAACGCCGTGCTCTACGCCGGTGAGGTCAACTGGGACGCGTCCCGGCTCGAGGGCGGGCCCCGCCGGATCGAGGTCGCGCTCAAGTCCGGGGACTCGGTCCTGGTCCAGGTCACCAAGGATCCGGTGGGGCACAAGGGCGCCCGGCTCACGAGCCAGATCTCCTTGCCCGGCCGGTACCTGGTCTACGTCCCGGGCGGGTCGATGACCGGGATCTCCCGGAAGCTGCCCGACGTCGAGCGCGCCCGGCTGAAGAAGATCCTCAAGGACCGTCTGCCGGACGGGGCGGGAGTCATCGTGCGCACCGCCGCCGAGGGGGCCTCCGAGCAGGAGCTCACCCACGACATCAACCGGCTGCGCGCCCAGTGGGAGCAGATCCAGGAGCGGGCCGGATCGACGAAGACGCTTCCGCCCGAGATGCTCTACGCGGAGCCGGACCTGACGATCAAGACGGTCCGCGACGTCTTCAACGAGGACTTCACCACCATGGTCGTCCAGGGCGAGGAGGCGTGGGACAACATCGAGGCGTACGTGACCTACGTCGCACCGGACCTGCTCGACCGGCTCAAGAAGTGGGACGAGGACGAGGACCTGTTCGTGAACTACCGCGTGGAGGAACAGATCCAGAAGGCGCTCGAACGCAAGGTCTTCCTGCCCTCGGGCGGCTCGCTCGTGATCGACCGGACCGAGGCGATGACGGTGGTCGACGTGAACACCGGCAAGTTCACCGGCTCCGGCGGCAATCTCGAGGAGACCGTCACCAAGAACAACCTGGAGGCCGCCGAGGAGATCGTGCGGCAGCTGCGGCTGCGGGACATCGGCGGGATCATCGTGATCGACTTCATCGACATGGTGCTCGAGGCCAACCGGGATCTCGTGCTGCGCCGGCTGGTGGAGTGCCTGGGCCGGGACCGCACCAAGCACCAGGTGGCGGAGGTGACCTCGCTGGGCCTCGTGCAGATGACGCGCAAGCGCATGGGCACCGGCCTGCTCGAGGTGTTCTCCGAGCCGTGCGAGCACTGCGCCGGTCGCGGCGTGGTGGTCCACGACCACCCGCTCGAGGGCCGCTCCGGCGGCGCCACGGGGGAGTCCCGCGACCAGCGTCCCAACCGGACGGAGCGCAAGCGCGGCCGCGGGGGCCGGAACGAGCAGCAGCCTGCCCGGACGGAGCAGCGCTCCGGCGAGCCGGATCCCGCGGAGAAGGCCAAGGCCGAGGCCGCGCGGACGGCGTTCGCGACCATCGCCGCCGCCACCCATCACGAGGAGGCCGCCGCGGAGGAGCAGGCCCGCGCCGAGGAGACCGCCCCGCCGGCGGAGTCCCGGGCCGAGGGCTCGGGACGCTCCCGGAAGAAGCGGCGCGGCAAGCGCAGCCGCAACCGCGGTCAGGGCACGGACGTGGCAGAGCAGCAGCAGGAGACGGAGGAGAGTCCCGTCCCGGCCGCACCGGACCAGGTCCCCGCCGACGGGTCGCCGGCCGAGCAGGGCTCGCGCCTGACGATCAAGGGCGAGGTCATCGAGCTGCCGCAGGGCCACGCCCCCGTGGAGGAGCCCGCCGAGGCCCGGCCGCTGAGCCTGGACTCCCTCGCGGAGGCCTTCGAGCACAAGGCGCCGGAAGACGCCTCCGCTCCCCAGGACGGCACCGCTGTTGAGGAAACCGCCGCGGAGGACACCGCGGAGCAGGACACCGCGGCGGAGGACGATCGTGCGGGGACCGGCGAGCAGGAGAACGCCGCGCGGGAGAGCACGGCGCAGCAGGCTCCCGCCCCGGTACAGGCTCCGGAGCAGGCGAACGCCGAGCCGGCGCGCCCGCGCCGTCGCTCCCGGCGGGCCTCGGCTCCGGCGGCCCGAGCGGGAGAGGCCGAGGTGACCGCCGGCCGGGCGGCCACCGCGGAGGGCGCCCGGCACGAGGCCAAGGCCGTCGCCCAGCGCTCCCCGGAGGAGTCCTCCGGGCGGACGCCGACCGTCGTCGGCGTCGGCGTCAAGGCCGAGGACCTCACCAGCGGCCGGCCCGCCGAGCAGGGCTGAGCCGCCCCGCCGCAGCACGACGGAGGACCCCGACCAGCACGGTCGGGGTCCTCCGTCGTCACACGGTCCGCATCCCTGTCGGGCCGTGCACGGCCCGGGTAGCGTGGACGCACGACATGCGGGCCGACCGACCGGGCCGATCCGTCGGAACCCCGGCCCGCAGTGCCCAGGGGATGGCCATGAGCAGCAAACAGATCGTACTCACCGCGGGCCGCGAACTCTTCGGCGACCGGGACGCCTCGTCCGTCGACCGGCACTGGGCCCCGGACTACCGGCAGCACTCCGCGCTCGCGCCCGACGGCACGGAGGGGCTCCGAGCCATGTTCCAGCAGCTGCCCGACGACTTCCGCTTCGAGCCCCTGCGGGTGCTCGAGGACGGCGACATGGTCGCGGTCCACTGCGTGTACCACGGCTTCGGCCCCGAGCCCACGGTGGCGGTGGACGTCTTCCGCGTGGAGGACGGGAAGATCGCCGAGCACTGGGATGCCCTGGCACCTCTGCCCGGCGGATCCGCGGGGAGGCGCCGGACCGACGGCCCCCGGGAGACCACCGGGCACGAGCGCACGGCCGCGAACAAGGCCCTGCTCACCGAGTGGGTGCACGAACGGCTCATCGGTGCCGACCGGGACGCCCTCGAGGAGCTGGCCCGCGACCCGCGCTACGTGGAGCACGGTGCCGACCCGGACGAGCGGATCACCCGGGGCACCCTGCGCCGGGTGCTCGGTGAGGGCGACTTCGTGCTGACCGTCACCGAGGCCCTGCTCGGTCGCGGCAACGGCGGTGCGGAGCACGGCGACCCCGTCCCGGCCGGCTGCTACGACCTGTGGCGGGTGGCGGACGGTCGGATCCTCGAGCACTGGGAGGTCTGCCAGCCCGTCCCGGAGCGGATGCCGCACGGGAACGGCTTCTTCTGACTGTGAGGATCTCTCTCGCAGCCTGACGGTGCTGGGCCGGGGGAGGGGATCACGAGCGTGCCCCTTCGTCCGGGCGGCCGCCCCGCCGGTCAGGCCAGCGGCGGAGCCCCGGCCCCGCCGCCGGGCCCTCCTCGTCCGGGCTCCCTCGACCACTAGACTGGTGGGACGAACTGACACGGGGTGCCGCTCGAGCGGCTGAGAACACACCCGTCGAACCTGATCTAGCCAGTACTAGCGAAGGGATGTCGCAGATGCGCGATGCCGTACCCACTTCCGCCCGCACACCAGGAGCCGCCCGGCCGGTGCCACCGGACCCCGCGCTCGCCGAGGACGCCGCCGCGGCCCTGGAGGACCTGCGCTCCGCGGCTCCGCTCGTGCAGTGCATCACCAACGCCGTGGTCACCAACTTCACCGCCAATGCGCTGCTCGCCGTGGGTGCGTCCCCGGCGATGACCGACATCCAGGGTGAGGGCGGGGTCTTCGCCGAGTTCGCCGACGGTCTGCTCGTCAACACCGGCACGCCCACCGCCGAGCAGCGCGGTGCCGCCTACGAGGCGGTCGGGGCCCGGCGCCGCGCGGGCCGGGCGTGGGTCCTGGACCCGGTGGCGGTGGGCGTCCTGCCCGTGCGGACCGCGCTGGCCCGTGACCTGCTCGAGCTCCGGCCGGCGATCGTGCGCGGCAACGCCTCCGAGGTCATGGCCCTCGCCGGCGGCACGGGAGGGCGCGGCACGGACGCCACCCACGGCGTCGACGCCGCCCGGGACGCCGCCGCCGCGCTCGCCGTGCGGGCCGGCTCGGCGGTGGCCGTGTCCGGGCCCGTGGACCTCGTGCGCTCTCCGGACGGCACCGTCGTCCGGGTCCCGCACGGCACGGACCTGCTGACCCGCATCACCGGCGGCGGCTGCGCCCTGGGCGCCCTCATGGCAGCGTTCACCGCCGTGCGCGCGGACCCGGCCGCGGCGGCCGTGGCCGCCACCACGGTGTACACGCTCGCGGCCGAGGACGCGGCCGCCGACTCCGCCGGGCCCGGGTCCTTCGCCGTGGCGCTGCTGGACCGGCTGCACGCCGTGACGCCGGAGCGGATCGCCGCCCGGGCGGGGCTCGTGCGCGAGGAGGACGCCCGGTGAGCCCGCGTATCGACCCCGCCGCCCTGTCCCTGCACCTGGTGACGGACAGCGTCCTGAGCGCGCCCCGGACGGTCCCGGACGTCGTGGCGGCCGCCGTGCGCGGGGGCGCCACCATGGTCCAGGTCCGTGAGAAGGACGCGCCGGTCCGGGAACTCGTCGCCCTGCTGACGGCCGTCGCCGAGCGCGTGGGCCGGCAGGTGCCCGTGCTCGTGGACGACCGCGCGGACGTCTACCTCGCCGCCCGCGCGGCCGGCGCCCCCGTGGCCGGGGTGCACGTGGGCCAGTCGGACCTGCCCGTGGCGCTCGCCCGGCGGATCTGCGGTCCCGACGCCGTGCTCGGCCTGGGCGCCGCCACGGCGGAGGAGCTCGACGCCGCCTCCGCGCTGCCCGCCGGCACGGTCGACTACCTGGGCGTCGGAGCGGTGCGGGCGACCCGCACGAAGCCCGACCACCCCGCGCCGCTGGGCCTCGAGGGCTTCGCCCGCGCCGCGGCCCGCGCCACCCTGCCGTGCCTGGCCATCGGCGGAGTGCGGGTCGAGGACGCCCCCGCCCTGCGCGCCGCCGGCGCCGCCGGGCTGGCCGTGGTCTCCGGGATCTGCGCCCACCCCGACCCCACGGCCGCGGCCGCCCGCTACGCGCGGGCCTTCGCCGCCGTGCCCGCCGAGGAGGTGGCCCCGTGACCCCGCGCGTGCCCCGCGTCCTGGCCGTCGCCGGCACCGACCCCACGGGCGGGGCCGGCCAGCACGCCGACCTCAAGTCGATCGCCGCGATGGGCGGCTACGGGATGAGCGCCGTCACCGCCGTCGTCGTCCAGAACACCGTGGGCGTGCGCTCCATCCACGTCCCGCCCGTCGAGTTCCTCACCGCCCAGCTCGACGCGGTCGCGGAGGACGTCGAGATCGACGCCGTGAAGATCGGGATGCTCGGCTCCGTGCCGGTCATCGAAGCCGTCACGCGGTGGCTCGGGACCCACCGGCCGCCGGTCGTGGTCCTGGACCCCGTCATGGTCGCGACCTCCGGAGGGCGCCTGCTCGAGCCCGACGCCGAGGAGGCACTGCGCTCCATGCTGGGTCTCGCCGACCTGATCACCCCGAACCTGCAGGAACTCGCCGTGCTCGCCGGGGAGGACACGGCGTCGTCGTGGGAGGCGGCCCTCGCGCAGGGCCACCGCCTGGCCCGCGCCCACGGGACCCTGGTGCTCGTCAAGGGCGGGCACCTCACCGGGGACCGGACCCCCGACGCCCTCGTGGGCCCGGACGACCCGGAGCCCCTCGTGGCGTTCGACGGCGCCCGCGTGCGCACCGAGAACTCGCACGGCACCGGGTGCTCCCTCTCCTCGGCCCTGGCCACGCTCCAGGCCCGGCACGGGGACTGGCCCCGGAGCCTGCGGATCGCCCGGGACTGGCTGCGCGGGGCCCTCGAGGCCTCCGGGGAGCTCTCCGTCGGCCACGGGAGCGGCCCCGTCCACCACTTCCACCACGTCCAGGACGCCCTCGAGACCTGGGGGACGGCGCCGGAGCGGTTCAGCGACGAGCTGTGGGAGGCCTCCGCGGCCGTGCGGCGCGAGATCGAGGAGCTCGAGTTCGTCCGCCGCCTCGGCGACGGCCGGCTCGAGCAGGGCCGCTTCCTCGCCTACCTGGACCAGGACCTGCAGTACCTCGACGGCTACAGCCGGGCGCTCGCCCTCCTGGCCGCCAAGGCGCCCGACGAGGAGCAGCGGCTGTTCTTCGCGGCCGGCGCCGTGTCCTGCACCGAGACCGAGGCGCAGCTGCACCGGGCCCGGCTGCGGCACGCCGGGGACGACGGCGCCCGGGGCGGGCTCGGCGAGGTGACGCGGCGCTACACGACCTTCCTGCTCGCGGCCACCGCCGCGGAGCCCTACCCCGTGGGCCTCGCTGCTGTGCTCCCGTGCTACTGGGTGTACGCGGACGTGGGGCGCCACCTGGGCGAGCTCGCGGCGGCCGGCGGGCCCGACGAGCACCCCTACGCGGACTGGCTGGCCACGTACGCGGACGAGGGGTTCCAGGCGGCCACCCGCACGGCCCGGCGGCTGCTCGACGACGCCGCCCGCGGGGCCCCGGCGGACGTCAGGGAACGGATGCGGGAGGTGTTCCTGGAGGCGTGCGCGCTCGAGCGGGACTTCTTCGCCGCGCCGGGAACGGAGTGCCGGTTGGCGGGTGATGACCGGATCGAGTAGTCTTGCTCTTCGGTGCCCTGCCGGTGCGCGCGTGTAAAAACTCGACACCCCACCTGGCGGCACATGCGGGTGCAGTTCCTGAATTGCGGCGAACCTGCGCTGACCTCGGCCTAGTCCCACGGGCCGGTCACCGGCAGCTCGTCTCAACGTCGTTGGTCCTGACAGGTATGCGCTCGACCCACACTGTTTACACATGACGTCGAGAGAAGTGAGTTCCCAAGTGGTGTACGCGATTGTCCGCGCTGGCGGCCGCCAGGAAAAGGTTTCCGTCGGAGACCTCGTTACCCTCGACCGCGTCGCCGGCGGAGCAGGCAGCACCATCGAGCTCCCTGCCCTGCTGCTGGTCGACGGGGACGAGATCACCTCGGATGCCCAGACCCTGGCGAGCGTCAAGGTCACGGCCGAGATCGTCGAGAACCTCCGCGGTCCGAAGATCTCCATCCAGAAGTTCAAGAACAAGACCGGCTACAAGAAGCGCCAGGGCTTCCGTGCCGAGCTGACCACCGTGAAGGTGACCGGCATCGACGCCTGACCGGCCCGGTACCCTCCAGACTCCACCAGCCAGTAAAGACCCGAAGGTAGGCACACCTCATGGCACACAAGAAGGGCGCGAGCTCCACTCGCAACGGTCGCGACTCGAACGCGCAGTACCTCGGCGTGAAGCGCTTCGGCGGCCAGACCGTCAACGCCGGCGAGATCCTCGTCCGGCAGCGCGGCACCCACTTCCACCCCGGACTGAACGTCGGCCGCGGTGGCGACGACACCCTGTTCGCCCTGGCCGCCGGTCAGGTCGAGTTCGGCACCCGCCGTGGCCGCAAGGTCGTCAACATCCAGGCTGCCGCCGAGTAGTCGGAAGGACCGGCTCCGCCGGTCCCGGTGCGGGTCCCGACCCGCGCCACCCATTGTTTGATCTGTAGAGGGTGGGTGCGTCCAGCGCCCGCCCTCTACAGTCTTAACGCGGCCCGTGCGCGGGCCCGTCCGTTCTTGACCAGAGGAGTTCCCCGTGGCCAGTTTCGTCGACCGCGTCGTCCTGCACGTCTCCGGCGGCTCCGGGGGGCACGGCTGCGTGTCCATCCGCCGCGAGAAGTTCAAGCCGCTCGGGGGGCCGGACGGGGGCAACGGGGGAGACGGCGGCAGCGTGGTGCTGCGCGTGGACGGCCAGACCACCACGCTGCTGAACTACCACCACGCGCCCCACCAGTCCGCCCCCAACGGAGGCCCCGGCAAGGGCGACCTCCGCCACGGGCACAAGGGCGAGGACCTCGTCCTGTCCGTCCCGGACGGCACCGTGGTGAAAGACCGGGACGGCAACGTCCTGGCCGACCTGGTGGGGCAGGGCGCCGAGTTCGTGGCCGCCCCCGGCGGACAGGGCGGGCTGGGCAACGCCGCGCTGGCCTCGGTCAAGCGCAAGGCCCCGGGCTTCGCGCTGCTCGGCACGCCGGGCTCGGCCCGCGAGGTGGTCCTGGAGCTGAAGTCCATCGCCGACATCGCCCTGGTCGGCTACCCCTCCGCCGGCAAGTCCAGCCTCGTCGCCGCGATCAGCGCGGCCCGCCCCAAGATCGCCGACTACCCGTTCACCACGCTCGTCCCGAACCTCGGCGTGGTGCAGGCCGGGGACGTGCGCTACACCGTGGCCGACGTCCCGGGCCTGATCCCCGGCGCCTCCGAGGGCAAGGGCCTGGGACTGGAGTTCCTCCGCCACGTCGAGCGCTGCGCCGCGCTCGTGCACGTCCTCGACTGCGCGACCCTCGAGCCCGGACGCGACCCGATCTCCGACCTCGAGACGATCGAGGCGGAGCTCGCCGGCTACGCCGTCGACGGCGACCTCGACGGCGGGCAGGCGGTACCCCTCAACGACCGGCCCCGCCTCGTGGCGCTCAACAAGATCGACGTCCTCGAGGCCCGAGAGCTCGCCGAGTTCGTGCGGCCCGAGCTCGAGTCCCGCGGCTACCGCGTGTTCGAGATCTCCACCGCCTCCCACGAGGGACTGCGACCGCTGACCTTCGCCATGGGCGAGGTCGTGCAGCAGGCCCGGGCCGCCCGTCCGGCCCCGGCGGAGGCGCCGAGGGTCGTGCTGCGCCCCAAGGGGGTGCGCGGGCCCGAGTTCACCATCACCCGCGAGGAGCGCAACCTCGAGCCGCTGTGGCACGTGCGCGGGGACAAGCCCGACCGCTGGATCCTGCAGACGGACTTCAACAACGAGGAGGCCGTCGGCTACCTCGCCGACCGGCTCGCGAAGCTCGGCGTCGAGTCGGAGCTGTTCAAGCAGGGCGCCCGTCCCGGCGACGCCGTGCTCATCGGGCCCGAGGACGACGGCGTCGTCTTCGACTGGGAGCCCACGATGGTCGGCGGCGCGGAGCTGCTGGCCGGGCCCCGTGGCACCGACCTGCGCTTCGCGGACATCGACCGCCCCACCCGCGAGCAGAAGCGCCAGCAGTACCAGGACCGCAAGGACGCCAAGGCCGCCGCCCGCGCTGAGCTCGAGGCCGAGCGAACCGCCGGGGTGTGGACGGAGTCGGTCGACGCCCGGCGCGGAGAAGCCCAGGAGGAGCCCGGCACCGACGACTGACCGCACCCGCGGGACGCGCCCCGACCGCACGTCCGGCTCGACCCGCGGCCACCACCCCACGAACGACTGACCCGACACACCGACGACGCCCACCGGACGAGGGAGACGCCCAGGATGAACGAGCAGACGAACGAGATCGACGTCGAGCAGCTCGAGGAGGTCGCGGAGAAGTCCGCGGTCCAGCTCAGCAGCGAGAACCGCGGCAAGAACCGGCGCAGCCCGATCGAGAACCGCGAGGACATCCCGCGCGCCCACCGCGTGGTGGTCAAGGTCGGCTCCTCCTCGCTGACGTCCATCGAGAGCTCGATCGACGAGCAGGCCGTGCGGATGATCGTGGACGCCCTCGGCGAGACGAAGGCCCGCGGCATCGAGATCGTGTTCGTCTCCTCGGGTGCGATCACGGCCGGCCTGGCGCCGCTGGGGCTGTCCCGCCGGCCCAAGAACCTGGCCGGCAAGCAGGCCGCCGCCGCCGTGGGCCAGGGGCTGCTCATGGGCCGCTACATCGAGTCCTTCGCCCGCTACGGCGTCACCGTGGGCCAGGTGCTGGTCACCGCCGAGGACCTGATGCGCCGCAGCCACTACAAGAACACCCACCGCCAGATCGAGCGACTCCTGGACTTCGGGGTGCTGCCCATCGTCAACGAGAACGACGCCGTCTCCAGCCAGGAGATCAAGTTCGGCGACAACGACCGGATCGCCGCCCTGATCGCCCACCTCATCAAGGCCGACGTGCTGCTGCTGCTCTCCGACGTGGACGCCCTCTACACCATGGACCCCCGCAAGGGCGGGGAGCGGATCCCGGTGGTCAACGACCCCATCAAGGACCTGGAGGGCGTGCAGATCGGCTCGGTCGGGGCCGCCGGCGTGGGCTCGGGCGGCATGGTGACCAAGGTCCAGGCCGCGCGCATCGCGGCGGCCTCGGGCATCCCCGCGCTCGTCACCTCGGCCCAGAACATCACCCGCGCCCTGGACGGCGAGGACGTCGGCACCTGGTTCGCGACCTCCGGCGGGCGTCGCAACGTCCGGCTGCTGTGGCTGGCCCACCTCGCGGACATCAAGGGCTCCCTGACCCTGGACCCGGGCGCCGTCGACGCGATCCGCGACCGCAACTCCCTGCTGGCCGCCGGGGTCATCGGCGTGTCCGGCACCTTCGAGGCCGGCGAACCCGTCTCGCTGCGGGACCCCGCGGGCAAGGAGATCGCGCACGGGCTGAGCAACTACTCCTCGGACGAGATCCCGCCGATGCTCGGCAAGTCCACCTCCGTGCTGGCGGACGAGCTCGGCGACGACTACAGCCGGGAGCTCGTGCACGTGGACAACCTCGTGGTCCTGCGGGCACGCGGCGCACGGACTAAACTGAAGAAATGACTTCCGCCGCACACGATTCCGTGACCACCGACGAAGCCACCCGCACGACCGACAAGGCGGTCGTGTCCGACCATGGCGTCATCGCCACCTTCGGGGAGGATCCCGTCGCCGGCGTGTCCGCGATGGCCGACGACGCCCGGACCTCCGCCCGCATCCTCGGCCGCGCCACCCGGGCCTGGAAGGACCGGGCGCTGCTCGCCATCGCCGACCGCATCGAGCGCAAGCAGGAGGCGGTGCTCGCCGCGAACGCCAAGGACCTCGAGCGCGGCCGCGTGAACGGCACCTCCGCGGCCCTCCTGGACCGGCTGAAGCTGGACCCCGAACGGATCACCGGACTGGCCGACAGCCTGCGCGATCTGGCCGCCCTGCCCGACCCCATCGGCGGGTTCGTCCGCGGGTCGACCCTGCCCAACGGCCTGCGGATGCGCCAGGTGCGCGTTCCGCTGGGCGTGGTCGGGGCCATCTACGAGGCCCGCCCCAACGTGACCGTGGACATCGCCGGCATCGCCCTGAAGTCCGGCAACGCGGTGCTGCTGCGCGGCGGCTCGGCCGCGGAGGAGAGCAACCGGGCCCTCGTGGGCATCATCCGTGACTCCCTCGCCGACGTGAAGCTGCCCGTGGACTGCGTCCAGAGCATCGACGAGTACGGCCGCGAGGGCGCGAATGCGCTGATGGCGGCCCGCGGGAAGGTCGACGTCCTCATTCCGCGCGGCGGGCACGGGCTCATCCAGTCCGTCGTCCAGAACGCCAAGGTCCCCGTCATCGAGACCGGCGAGGGCAACGTGCATCTGTTCGTCGACCGCTCGGCGTCGAAGGACATGGCCGTGGACGTCGTGCTCAACTCCAAGACCCACCGCACGAGCACGTGCAACACCACGGAGACCCTCCTGCTGCACAGCGGGTTCGAGCACGGGGCCGCCGTGCTGGCCGCCCTCGACCGGGCCGGCGTCACGCTGCACGTGGACGAGCGGGCCGAGTCCATGCTGCCCGCCGGCAGCCACCACCTGCGCGCCACGGACGAGGACTGGGCCACCGAGTACCTGTCCATGGACCTGGCCGTCAAGGTCGTCGACTCCGTCGAGGAGGCGCTCGAGCACATCGACCGCTGGACCACGCGGCACACCGAGGGCATCGTCACCAACGACCTCCCCACCGCCGAGCGGTTCGTGGCGGAGATCGATGCCGCCGCGGTCATGGTCAACGCCTCCACCCGGTTCACCGACGGGGGCCAGCTGGGCCTCGGCGCCGAGATCGGCATCTCCAACCAGAAGATGCACGCCCGGGGGCCGATGGGCCTGGAGGAGCTGACCACCACGAAGTGGATCGTCCAGGGCGACGGGCACGTCCGCACCTGAGCCGCGGACGCGGCGGGCCCGCCGCGGATTCAGTACGATGAGAGCCGTCCGGGCCCGCCGGCCGATGCGGCCCGGGCCGCTCACCGACCACCCCCGCCGCTGAGTCGGCACGAGAAGGGATCCCCATGTTCCAGCAGACCGTCACCACCGTCCTCGCCGCCGCCGAGGGCGGGCACGCCGCCGCCGAGCCCGGAGTTCCCGCGTGGGTCTGGGGCGTCTCCGTCTTCGTCGTGCTGATCGGTCTCCTGGTGGTGACGCTGTCCTACGCCAACCGGAGCCTCAGCCCGGAGGTGGGCCGGCACGAGGATCCCGCCGACCTGCCCGCGGACGAGCGCGCCATGCTCGACGAGTACGCCGCCAAGCGCCACGCCTGAGCCGGGGAACCCCACCGTCGTGACGACCGCTCCGCAGGACACCGCCGCCCGGCCCCGGGACCTGCCCCTGACGGGCACGGCCGTCCCGCCCCGGACACCGGGCCGCACCAGGCTCGGCGTCATGGGCGGGACGTTCGATCCCATCCACCACGGCCACCTCGTGGCCGCGTCCGAGGTCGCGGGGGAGTTCGACCTCGACGAGGTCGTGTTCGTCCCCACCGGGCACCCCTGGCAAAAGGCGGCCGGGGCGGTGAGCCCCGCGGAGCACCGCTACCTCATGACGGTGATCGCCACGGCCTCCAACCCCCGGTTCACGGTCAGCCGGGTGGACATCGAGCGCAACGGACCCACGTTCACGGTCGACACCCTGCGGGACCTGAAGCGCCAGCGCCCTGAGGCGGACCTGTTCTTCATCACGGGCGCCGACGTCATGGCGGAGATCCTGACGTGGAAGGGCGCGGAGGAGCTGTGGGAACTCGCGCACTTCGTGGGCGTCACCCGGCCGGGACACGACCTCGCCGCGCCCGTCGGCTCCAGCGGCGTGAACCTCCTCGAGGTGCCCGCGATGGCGATCTCGTCCACCGACTGCCGTGCCCGCGTGGCAGAGCACAAGCCCGTCTGGTACCTCGTGCCCGACGGCGTGGTGCAGTACATCAACAAGTACGGCCTCTACCTCCGCACCGGGGACGGGGCGACGACGGACCACGTCGGCGCCCGCAGCGCCTCGACGAAGGCGCCCTGATGGCCGGGGAGGACGACGTGCGGGACACCCCGGAACGAGGGGAGGACCGGCCGCAGGAGCCGCCGCCCGTGCCCTCGGGGCCCGTCATCGACCTCGGCGGGGACGCGGTGCAGAACTCCTCGGAGCGGGAGGACGACCGGACCCCCGCAGGGCGGCCGGTGCCGTCCGGTCGGGACCCCGGCGAGGACGAGGCGCCCGGCTCCCCGGGACGGGAGGACGACCGGACCCCCGCAGGGCGGCGGGTGCCGTCCGGTCCCGCCCCCGTCATCGACCTCGGCGAGGACGCCGTCCCGGTCCGCCCCGCCAAGCCCCTCGGCCCGCGGCGGCTGGCCCGCCTGCAGCGCGAGCTGGCCGAGCGAGCCCGCGAGCTGGAGGAGGCCGGCGGTCCTGCGGACCCCGAGCTGCTCGAGAAGCAGCGCCGGTTCGCGGAGCTCGCGGCCCAGGCCGGGGCGGCCCAGACCGACCCCGGGACGGGCACCGCCGTCCAGGAGCCGGTCGCCCCGGCGCCCGCGGAGCCTCCTTCCGCACCGCCATCCCCGGCGCCGCCGGAGGACCCGCAGGAGCCGCTCGAGCAGATCACCGTCGTGTTCCCCGGTGGCGGCGGTCCGGCCGGGCCGGACGGGCACGTGTCCCACGACCCGGTGCACGTCGACCCCGCCCTGTTCAGCAACCGGCTCGCGCCGGAGGACCTGGCGGCGCTCACGCACATCGAGATCGTCGCGCCCGGGCACGCCGAGCACCACGGCTCGCACGCCGCCACGTCGGTGGCACCCGCTCCGGCCGCCGACCACGAGGCCCCGGTGGGCGCCGAGGAGCGATCGCAGGCCCCGCCCGAGCCCGCTTCGCCCGGGCCCGCTCCGGGAGCGGCGACGTGGTCCGAGGCCGAGGAGGAGCCGCCGGCCCCGCCCGTGCCGGCCGACACCGCCGAAGGGCTCGAGCTGCTCGAGCGGCGGGAGTACCGGCGGCGGACGGGCAGCGCCTGGTGGGTCCTGCTCCTGCTGGCGGTGTTCGCCGCCCTTGTCGTCGTGCTCGTGCTCTTCGTGCTCTGAGCACACCGCCTGCTGTCCTGCACCACTCGTCCCTGCACCACTCGACCACTCCATCCGTCCCCGTGGGACGGAACCTCCGGTTCGCCGGGAAAGGATCCTTCTTGACTGTCAACGATCTCTCCCTCTCCATCCTCCGGGTCGCGGCCTCCGCGGCCGACGCCAAGCAGGCCCACGACATCGTGGCCCTCGACGTCAGTGAGGCCCTGGGCATCACCGACGCGTTCCTCGTCGCCTCCGCCTCCAACGAGCGGCTCGTCAACGCCGTGGTCGACGAGATCGAGGAGAAGCTGGTCGAGCAGCTCGAGCTGCGCCCGATCCGCCGCGAGGGCCGCTCCGAGGGGCGCTGGGTGCTCCTGGACTACGGCGACGTGGTGATCCACGTCCAGCACGACGAGGACCGGGCGTTCTACGCCCTCGAACGGCTGTGGCGGGACAGCCCCGTGGTGGAACTCGGAGCGGCCACGGACCAGGCCGCGCCGGCGCCCGCCGCCGACGATTTGCCTTGATCCTGATCGACTGCCTACTATGAATGCGTTGCCCAGCGAGGTGCTGGATCAACCGGAAGAGGGTGACCGTCAAGGACGCCTTCGAGGTTGTGATAGCCTCTTGCGAGGCAACGACCTGGGGCTGTGGCGCAGCTGGTAGCGCATTTGCATGGCATGCAAAGGGTCAGGGGTTCGAGTCCCCTCAGCTCCACCAGGAAGAAAGAGCCTGTTCCGCATTGCGCGGGGCGGGCTCTTTCGCTTTCTCAACCTCCTCCCTTCCGCTCGTTGACGCGTCCTGTTAGCGTCAGCACCACCGGCGGCCGCTCTCCGTGACCTGGCTCACAGTGAGATCCGGGTCACAGTGTGACGAGTTCCGTCGGAGACGAGGACGTCCACGGTGGCCATCCACCGTGGAGGTCCGTGACGGACATCCACCACGGAAGAGGTCAAGATGGCAGGGAACAGAGCGGTTGCCTACAAGGGGCCCGGCAAGGTCGAGGTCATCGACACCGAGTACCCCGAGTTCGAGCTCAAGGACGCCCCGGGGATCAACGAGGCCAACATCGGCCGGAAGGTCCCGCACGGGGTCATCCTCCGGACGGTGAGCACGAACATCTGCGGCTCGGACCAGCACATGGTGCGCGGACGCACCACGGCCCCGACCGACCTGGTCCTCGGTCACGAGATCACGGGCGAGGTCATCGAGTGCGGACCGGACGTCGAGTTCATCCAGGTCGGGGACATCGTCTCCGTCCCCTTCAACATCTCCTGCGGGCGGTGCCGCAACTGCAAGGAGCGCAAGACCGGCATCTGCCTCAACGTGAACCCGGACCGGCCGGGCTCGGCCTACGGCTACGTGGACATGGGCGGCTGGGTCGGCGGGCAGGCCGAGTACGTGCTGGTGCCCTACGCGGACTGGAACCTGCTGAAGTTCCCGGACCGGGACCAGGCCCTGGAGAAGATCATGGACCTGACCATGCTCTCCGACATCCTGCCCACCGGCTACCACGGCGTGGTCACGGCCGGCGTGGGCGTGGGCTCCACGGTCTACATCGCCGGCGCCGGACCGGTGGGCCTCGCGGCGGCGGCCTCGGCCCACCTGCTCGGGGCCGCGGTGGTGATCGTGGGGGACATGAACGAGGAGCGGCTGGCCCAGGCGCGCAGCTTCGGCTGCGAGACCGTGGACGTCTCGAAGGGCTCGCCCGCCGAGCAGATCGAGCAGATCCTCGGCGTCCCGGAGGTCGACTGCGGCGTGGACGCCGTCGGCTTCGAGGCCCGCGGGCACGGCAAGGACGCCTCCCACGAGGCGCCGGCCACCGTGCTGAACTCCCTGATGGACATCACTGCCGCCGGCGGAGCCCTGGGCATCCCCGGCCTGTACGTCACCGGGGACCCCGGGGCCGTGGACGAGGCCGCGAAGCAGGGCTCCCTGTCCATCAGCCTCGGCACGGGGTGGGCGAAGTCCCTGGCCTTCACCACCGGGCAGTGCCCGGTCATGAAGTACAACCGGCAGCTGATGATGGCGATCCTGCACGACAAGATCCAGATCGCCAAGGCCGTCAACGCCAAGGCCATCCCGCTGGAGGAGGCGCCGCAGGGCTACGCCGAGTTCGACGCCGGAGCCGCCACCAAGTACGTGCTCAACCCCAACGGCTACATCAAGAACTAGCCGGCAGGCCCCCAGCGCCCGCGGGGCGGAGCGGACCGGACGCCC
>NZ_JBISWK010000063.1:0-15418 GCF_044462205.1 Kocuria rhizosphaericola
CGCCGCCGTGTCCTGGGCAGGCCCTGTGGAAGACTGGGCGCATGGCCAAGAAATCCAGCAGCTCGGAGCTCATGCAGACCGTCGACCAGGTCACCGAGGAAGCCATCAACGTGGGCTACCGCCTCGAGCAGCGGCTCCACCGGTTCCGGCAGCGGCGTGCCGAGGCCCGCGGCGACATCCCGGTCATGGTGGCCTTCGCGGGCTACGGCTCCGAGCACCACGTGCGGGTGCTGGGCCGGGCCCTGCTGAAGACCCGGGGGCTCATCGAGTCCACCGACGAGAGCGCGGAGTCCATCCGCGGCTGGCGCTCGTTCACCTCGGTACCCATCGCGTTCGCCCACGTCAACGTCTGGATCGACGAGTTCGAGTTCCACCTGGTGGCCGACAAGGGCGGCGTGGTCGACGTCGACCTGCAGGTGTCCCTGACCCCGGGCCAGCACACCGTGTGGATGCAGACGGAGGGCTCCGAGACGGTCGAGTCCCACGTGTTCGTCGTGGCGGACGAGCAGCGGATCGGCGTGGTCTCCGACGTCGACGACACGGTCATGGTCACGGCGCTTCCCCGGCCCATGCTGGCCGCCTGGAACTCCTTCGTGCTCAACGAGCACGCCCGCACGCCCACCCCCGGGATGGCGGTCATGATGGACCGGCTGCTGCACCGCCACCACGAGGCGCCGTTCCTCTACCTCTCCACGGGCGCCTGGAACGTGGCGCCCACCCTGCGCCGCTTCCTCACGCGCAACGCCTACCCGGCCGGGGCCCTGCTGCTCACGGACTGGGGCCCCACCACGGACCGGTGGTTCCGGGCCGGGGCCGCGCACAAGGTGCAGAACCTCGAGCGGCTGGCCCGGAACTTCCCCCACGTGCAGTGGATCCTCATCGGCGACGACGGCCAGCACGACCCCGAGATCTACAGCGGCTTCGTCAACCGCTACCCCGAGCACGTGGCCGCCATCGTGATCCGCAACCTGTCCCCGGCGGAGGCCGTGCTGGCCGGCACGCCCCTGGTCAACGAGGAGCGGCGGGTGACCATCCCCGAGGGCACGCTGTGGATCGAGGGCAACGACGGCGCGTCGATCTCCCGGCAGCTCGCGGAGCACGGCCTGCTCTGACCCGTGGACGGTCCGGGCGATCCGGGCCGGGCCGTCCGGGCGCCACTGCCGAGGGCGGGTGCTCGTCGGTGCGGTGCGTGCCATCCGGGCCCCATGGCAGGGGCTGGGGCTCATCGCTGCTGCCCGTGTCGTCCGGTCCGGTCCCACCGCGGGGACGGGTCCCCGCGGCCTGTGGCGTCCGAGCCGGGCTCTACCCTGGACCCATGACCAGCACCCACAGCACCCTCACCGACCCCGCCCCCGCACCGATGGACTTCCCGGCCGTCGACGCCGCCGTCGACCGCGCCCGGGCGGCCTTCGTCCCCGACGTCGACCTCGGGACCCGGCTGGACCGGCTGCACCGGCTCGAGGACCTCGTGCGGGAGAACCGGACGGTGCTCGAGCAGGCCCTGGCCGCCGATCTCGGCAAGCCCCCGGCGGAGGCGTGGCTGACCGAGCTCGGCTTCACCCTCGAGGAGATCGCCGGGATCCGCAAGGAGCTCGGCCGCTGGATGACCCCGGCCCGGGTGCCCGTCCCGCTGAGCCTCGCCCCGGCCCGCTCCCGCGTGGAGCACCAGGCGCTCGGGACCGTGCTCGTGATGGCGCCGTGGAACTACCCCGTCCAGCTCGTCCTGAGCCCGCTGGCGGGAGCGCTCGCCGCCGGCAACACCGTCGTCGTCAAGCCCTCCGAGGTCTCCGCGACCGTGTCCGGGGTGCTGGCAGAGCTCCTCGAGCGCTACCTGGGGGACTGCGTGAGCGTGGTCGAGGGCGGCGTGGCGGAGACCACGCGGCTGCTCGAGCACCGCTTCGACCACGTCTTCTACACCGGCAACGGGACGGTCGCCCGGATCGTGATGGCCGCCGCCGCCCGGCACCTGACCCCGGTGACCCTCGAGCTGGGCGGGAAGTCCCCGGTCTGGGTGGACGGCTCGACCGACCTGCGGACCGCCGCACGGCGGATCGTGTGGGGGAAGTTCCTCAACGCCGGCCAGACCTGCGTGGCCCCGGACCACGTACTGGGCACCCCCGAGACGCTCGCCGCCCTCGAGCCGGAGCTCGTGCGCGCAGTGGAGGAGCACTACGGCGCGGACCCCCGCGGCAGCGGATCCTACGGGCGGATCGTCACCGGCCGCCACCTCGACCGGCTGACCGGGCTCCTGGACCAGGTTCCCGCCGAGGACGTGGTCTGCGGCGGGACGGCGGAACCGGGGGAGCGGTACCTCGCGCCCACGGTGGTGCGCTCCGCCCCGGACGGCCCGCTCATGGCCGAGGAGCTTTTCGGGCCCGTCCTGCCCCTGGTGCCGGTGTCCTCCGCCGAGCACGCCGTCGAGCTGATCACCGCCCGGGACAAGCCGCTGGCCCTCTACGTGTTCACCGAGGATCGGTCGGTCAAGGAGCTGTTCCGCCGGCGCACGTCCTCCGGCGGGCTGTCCTTCAACGCCCCGCTGCTGCACCTCACCAGCCCCGAGCTGCCGTTCGGAGGGGTGGGGGAGAGCGGCACCGGCGCGTACCACGGGAAGTTCTCGTTCACGACGTTCTCCCACGCGCGCGCGGTCCTCGACAAGCCGCTCGCCCCCGACACCCTGCGGGTCGTCTACCCGCCCTACCGGGGCCTGCGGGGCCGGCTCGCCGCCGCGGCGGTCGGGCTGCGCCGGCCCCGCCGCCGGACCCGACACGCCGTGTCCGAAAATTAATCCTGTCCACCGGCCGGCGGGCCCTGCGTGCGCACAGCCTGTGCACAACGGGGCCCCGGCGGCGGAAATCCGCGCCCCCCTGTGGAAGCCCCCTGTGGATGGGCGACGGTCTTCCTGGGGATAGCGAGAAAGGAGCTGTGGAGAACCCGCACCACTGCATCTAGGGGTCGCTTCCCCTTCCTGGCACTAGATGTAGTATTGAAATCAGCCACCCGGAGAGACCCCTTCACCGCCGCAGAGTCTGCGGAAGTCCCGGATCTCCCCCGAAAACCACCCGACCGACCAAGGGGAAACAGCGATGTCCGTGACCGTGTACAGCAAGCCGTCCTGCGTCCAGTGCAATGCCACCTACCGGGCTCTGAGCAAGAAGGGCATCGAGTACAACGTCGTCGACGTCACCGAGGACGAGGCCGCCCTGGCCCACGTCCTGGCCCTGGGCTACCAGCAGGTCCCGGTCGTCGAGACGGCGACCGAGCACTGGTCCGGGTACCGTCCGGACAAGATCACCTCCCTGGCCGTCCTCCTCTCGGCCTGAGGCAGCCGCGCCGCCCGCTTCCCCGCGGCGCCCGGCCACCCCACCTACGACCCCATCCCGGAGCGCGGAAGCAATGAGCACGCACCACCCCGGCACCATTCCCGGGACCGCTCAGCAGGACCACGGCGACACCGCCGCGGCACCGGACAACCACGCCCCGCTGGTGGTCTACTTCTCCTCGGTCTCCAACAACACGCACCGCTTCGTCGAGAAGCTCGACGCCCGCGTGCTGCGCCTTCCTCTTCTGACCGGGGAGGAGCCCCCCGAGATCACCGAGCCCTTCGTGCTGGTCGCCCCGACGTACGGGCGGCCCAACGGCAGCGGGGCCGTCCCGCCGCAGGTCGTGAAATTCCTCAACAAGGAGACCAACCGGCGGTTGCTGCGCGGCGTCATCGGCGCGGGCAACACCAATTTCGGGTCGGCGTTCTGCTTGGCCGCGGACAAGATCGCGGCCAAGTGCGGCGTCCCCGTTCTCTACAAGTTCGAGCTCATGGGCACCCCCGAGGACGTCCATGAGGTCAATCAAGGATTGGAACAGTTTTGGCGACAATTTCCGCAGCTCCGGGCGTGAGCGTCGAGCCCGGCCACGAGGACACACGCGTCCCGGAGAAGTACCGGGGCCTGGGCTACCACGAGCTCAATGCCCTGCTGAACCTCTACGACGCCGACGGACACATCCAGTTCGACGCCGACCGGCAGGCCGCGCGGCAGTACTTCCTGCAGCACGTGAACAACAACACGGTCTTCTTCCACGACCTCGAGGAGAAGCTCGACTACCTGGTCTCGCACCAGTACTACGAGCCCGAGGTGCTGGCGAAGTACAGCATGGAGTTCATCAAGGAGCTCTCCAAGCGGGCGTACTCCCGGAAGTTCCGCTTCGAGACCTTCCTGGGCGCGTTCAAGTTCTACACGTCCTACACGCTGAAGACCTTCGACGGCCAGCGCTACCTCGAGCGCTTCGAGGACCGCGTGGTCATGGTCTCCCTCTACCTCGCCGACGGCGACGAGCTGCTCGCCACGCAGCTGGTCGACGAGATCATCGCCGGGCGCTTCCAGCCGGCCACCCCCACGTTCCTCAACGCGGGCAAGCAGCAGCGCGGCGAGCTCGTCTCCTGCTTCCTGCTCCGCATCGAGGACAACATGGAGTCCATCGGGCGGTCGATCAACTCCGCCCTGCAGCTGTCCAAGCGCGGCGGCGGCGTGGCGTTCGCGCTGACCAACGTCCGCGAGGCCGGCGCCCCGATCAAGAAGATCGAGAACCAGTCCTCGGGCATCATCCCGATCATGAAGCTGCTGGAGGACTCCTTCTCCTACGCCAACCAGCTGGGCGCCCGCCAGGGCGCGGGCGCGGTGTACCTGCACGCCCACCACCCGGACATCTACAGCTTCCTGGACACCAAGCGGGAGAACGCGGACGAGAAGATCCGCATCAAGACCCTCTCCCTGGGCGTGGTCATCCCGGACATCACGTTCGAGCTGGCCAAGAAGAACCAGGACATGTACCTGTTCTCCCCGTACGACGTGGAGCGGGTCTACGGAATGCCGTTCTCGGACGTCAACGTGTCCGAGAAGTACCACGAGATGGTCGCGGACGGCCGGATCACCAAGAAGAAGATCAACGCCCGCGAGTTCTTCCAGACCCTCGCCGAGGTGCAGTTCGAGTCCGGCTACCCGTACGTCATGTTCGAGGACACGGTGAACCGGGCCAACCCGATCGACGGCAAGATCATCATGTCCAACCTGTGCTCCGAGATCCTCCAGGTCTCCGAGCCGTCCACGTACCACGAGGACCTGAACTACGACGAGGTCGGCAAGGACATCTCCTGCAACCTCGGCTCCCTCAACATCGCGCTGACCATGGAGTCCCCGGACTTCGGGCAGTCGGTCGAGACCGCGATCCGCGGGCTCACCGCGGTGTCGGACATGTCCGACATCACCTCGGTGCCCTCGATCGAGCGCGGCAACCAGATGTCCCACGCCGTGGGCCTCGGGCAGATGAACCTGCACGGCTACCTCGCCAAGGAGCACATTCACTACGGCTCCGAGGAAGGCCTCGACTTCACGAACATCTACTTCTACACGGTCACGTACCACGCGGTCCGCGCGTCGAACGAGATCGCGAAGGAGCGCAAGTCGGTGTTCGCCGGTTTCGAGCGGTCCCAGTACGCGTCGGGGGAGTACTTCACCAAGTACACCGACCGTGTGTGGGCTCCGGCCACCGGGCGGGTGCGGCAGCTGTTCGCGGAGGCCGGGGTGCACATCCCGACGCGGGCGGACTGGGAGCAGCTCAAGGCCTCGGTCATGGAGCACGGGATGTACAACCAGAACCTGCAGGCCGTGCCGCCGACCGGGTCGATCTCCTACATCAACAACTCGACGTCCTCGATCCACCCGATCGCCTCGAAGATCGAGATCCGCAAGGAGGGCAAGCTGGGCCGTGTGTACTACCCGGCGCCCTTCATGAACAACGAGAACCTGGAGTACTTCCAGGACGCGTACGAGATCGGCTACGAGAAGATCATCGACACCTACGCCGCGGCCACGCAGCACGTGGACCAGGGCCTGTCCCTGACCCTGTTCTTCAAGGACACGGCCACCACCCGGGACATCAACCGGGCGCAGATCTACGCGTGGCGCAAGGGCATCAAGACGATGTACTACTCCCGCATCCGCCAGCTGGCGCTGGAGGGCACCGAGGTCGAGGGCTGCGTCTCCTGCATGCTCTGACCGCCGGCGCCCCGGCGACCACCACGAAACTCCCCGCGTGCGTCCGCAGGACGCGCGCGGGGGTCCACCCCGTTCAAGGAAGAGACAGATCATGACTCTGGAGAAGAGCGAGAGCATCGACAAGGTGCAGCTGCTCCACCACCAGGCCCAGGCCATCAACTGGAACCGGATCGAGGACCCGAAGGACGACGAGGTCTGGGACCGGCTGACCGCGAACTTCTGGCTGCCCGAGAAGGTGCCGATCTCCAACGACGTCCCCTCCTGGAAGACGCTCACCGCGGAGGAGCAGCAGCTCACCATGCGGGTGTTCACCGGTCTGACGCTGCTCGACACCATCCAGGGCACCGTGGGCGCCGTCTCCCTGATCCCGGACGCCGTCACCCTGCACGAGGAGGCGGTGTACACCAACATCGCGTTCATGGAGTCGGTGCACGCGAAGTCCTACTCCTCCATCTTCTCGACGCTGTCCTCCATGAAGGAGATCGACGACGTCTTCCGCTGGTCCCGGGAGAACCCGCACCTGCAGAAGAAGGCCGACATCATCATCAAGTACTACAAGGGTGACGACCCGCTGAAGAAGAAGGTGGCCTCGACCCTGCTCGAGTCCTTCCTCTTCTACTCCGGGTTCTACCTGCCCATGTACTGGTCCTCCCGGGCCAAGCTGACGAACACGGCAGACCTGATCCGCCTGATCATCCGCGACGAGGCAGTGCACGGCTACTACATCGGCTACAAGTTCCAGCGGGCCATGGCTCTGGAGTCCCAGGAGCGCCAGGACGAGCTGAAGCTCTACACGTACGAGCTGCTCGAGGAGCTGTACGAGAACGAGGTGCTCTACACCGAGTCCCTCTATGACGGTGTCGGGTGGACCGAGGACGTCAAGAAGTTCCTGCACTACAACGCCAACAAGGCCCTGAACAACCTGGGCTTCGAGGCGCTGTTCCCGAAGGACATGACGGACGTATCCGCGGCCATCCTGTCCGCGCTGTCCCCGAACGCCGACGAGAACCACGACTTCTTCTCCGGCTCGGGCTCCTCCTACGTGATCGGCAAGGCCGTTAACACGGAGGACGAGGACTGGGACTTCTGATTGTGTGTGAGATGCCGAGCTAGTTGGCCAAAACGGTGACAGTTGTGAGATATCAATCTAGTTGTCAGTTTCTCGAGATAGATGTCAGTGCGTCATTGTATTTGTCAGGGGTTGACTGAACTGTCAGTGACCGACTAATAGAGCTTGATAGCCATATGTACATGGCAGGGCTCCGGCAGGAAAACTTTCCGGGGGCCCTGCCATGTATTACTTTGCTAGTCCGCGGTTAAGGGGCCCTTCACAGATGAGCATGGGTAGCCGGGTGTGCGGGGCGTTGCGAAGCGCGTGTTGTGAGGCCTGCGAAGAGGTCGAGGCCTCCAGGATGGGTAGCGACCAAGCAACCTGATCCATGAAGGCCTCGACGTGTCTCATGCTATCTGCGCGCCCGCGTGCGCGCTCTTCGACCTACCCGACGTTCACGTGCTCGCCGTCGATCGTGGTCCGCGTTCTTTCACATTGGCCGTGGAGACGGTCCCGTCGTTGGCCGGGTGCCCTGCCTGCGGGGTGCTCGCCGTGGGCCACGGCCGGCGCGAGGTCCTGCTCCACGACCTGCCCTGTGCTGGGGTGCCGGTTCGGGTGGTCTGGCGCAAGCGGATCTATCGCTGCCTCGAGGACGCCTGCGAGATCTCGACGTTCAGCGAGATCCACTCGCTGGCGGCCCCGCGGGCCAGGCTCACCACTCGCGCGATCGCCTGGGCCGTGGCCCAGCTACGCTCCCATGACATCGCGGTCTCTGCCCTGGCCGAGATGCTCGGAGTTGCGTGGAACACCGTCTGGGACGCCACCGCCCCGGTCATCGAGACCCAACTGGCCGCTGAGGACCGGCTGACCGGGGTGGACGCCCTCGGTGTCGACGAGCATGTCTGGTGCCACGTGGGGCCACCGGGTACCGGGCTGGTCACCGGGATTGTGGACCACTCCCGCGGTGAGGACGGCCGGCCTCGAGCCAGGCTGCTGGACCTGGTCAAGGGCCGCACGGGGGCCGCCTACGGCGACTGGCTCACCGAGCAGGGGTCGACCTTCACGAGCGGGATCCGCACCGCCACGCTGGACCCGTTCCACGGCTACGCCAACGCGATCCGCGACGAGCTCCCGGAGGCCATCACGGTGCTCGACGCCTTCCACGTGGTGAAGCTCGGCGGGCAGGTCGTCGACGAGGTGCGTCGCCGCGTGCAGCAGGACACCCTGGGCCACCGTGGCCGGGCCGGCGACCCGCTCTACGGCATCCGGCGCACCGAAGCAGATCGGTGCCGAGCACCTCACCGCCAAGCAGGTCACCCGCCTGAACGTGAAGCTGGCGGCCGGGGACCCGCACCACGAGGTCACCTTGGCCTGGCACTGCTACCAGAAGCTGCGCGCCGTCTACCACGCCCGTCCCGAGCAAGGGCGCCGGCTCGTTGCCGAGATCCTCGCCGGGTTCCCCACCTGCCCGATCCCGGAGATCGCCCGGCTCGGGCGGACCCTGCGCCGCTGGAGGGCCGCAATCCTGGCCTACTTCGACACCGCCGGCGCCTCGAACGGCCCCACCGAGGCGATCAATGGCGTGATCGAGACGATGCGCCGAGTGGCCAGAGGGTTCCGGAACTTCGACAACTACCGGCTACGCGCCCTGCTCGCCGCCGGCGGTCACCGGCCGTGGAGAAAGACGCCTACCCATGCTCATCTGTGAAGGGCCGGTTAAACGACAAGCTAAGCGCCCCATGTTGGAGGCCTCGCCCCCTATTCAGCCCCCGTAACATGAACCCGCCGCTTCCGATCACCTACACTAATCCGGGGAGTGCCATCAAAGCTGTAGATGTCCCCCGCGAGGTCAATCGCGAACCAGGTACATGCGTACCACTTTTTTGTAATCGTCCTGGTGGCTTCCCAGATCCATGGCGACATCTACCATCGCCGCGAGACTCATTGAGCTTAATGCCGTGACGAGTATTTCTCGGCGATCAGGGGAGTCGCTATATACCCAACGCCGCCCATCGAACTGTCCGTCTGCCGCACTCAACATGATGTATACCCGGTCCTCATCGGACGCTGGTCCGCAACGATGCACCCGGCAACGATACCAAGGCATGGTCATCACCCCCATAAATAACGTGGCGTACCGTTAAGGCAACGCAATCTCCAGTGTGGCTGTTGCACTGGCACGAAGCAATATCTATACATCAGTGTCGTATTCTTAAGTGGAGGGCGGCGAGCCACCGGAGGGGTCGTTGCACAATGAGGCGCACACGCAAATACGATGCCAGCGTCCTGACCGACACGTGCCTCGGTGAGGTAGTGACTCTGGCGAGTCCGCATTCGCCTCGCCAACGCGGACTTCGAGTACATTGCAATTGTTTCTGGCGTTCAGCACCGCCGTATGCAGATGGCTTGGGCGACTCGGGTGACTCACGGGCCAAACGACGCAACATAGTACCTTCTCACTTCATGTTCAGCCCTTGCAAGGCAAGGACACTGCAAGACAGTCCATAAAGTTGATGAGGCTCGGGGCAGGCATAACTCTCAAAACGTCCATTTTCGTCACGCCTCGTGTCTGCCCCTGGCTAATGCTGTGCCGGATCTTTCTAAGGGCAAATTAATATATAGTGTTTTCATCTCCGGCCTCAACTGTCTGACGGTCCAGCATCTGCAAGTTCCCGGTGGCGTCGACGGTCACGTCTACCACGCGCCATATGTCCTCGTCGGGATTGCCTGTGGCCTCAGCAACCACGTAGCGCCGCACTTGCACTTCGTTGACCCGAACGATTACCACGGCGTTTGAGTCGGTGAAGGATGAGCGACTGAAGTTGTATATCCAGTAACGATATTCGCCGACGGCGAAGGTTTCCTCCGCCGTTCTGCGGATCGTCACTCTTTCTTTGCCTACCTTGTTAAAGATGTCAGTATCCAATTCCGCATGTGTCACCGGCTTCATATTCTGCCAGTGCACGTGAAAACGCCCACCGGCGTTGTCGGGGCCGGACATGTGAGCGTCGAGGTCGTACGGTTGAACGCCCCAGTCAAGTATGAGTTCAATTGTTGTGACACGTGGAGTTTTCAGGACGATGTGAATGCCTTCTGGAGGCACGCTGATGTCCATCGGGCTAACCATGCCAAGTGTCCATGCCGCGCCCGCGCCGTGAGCTATTCGCGGAACGGTAAAAGTGCCCTCAGGGGCGGTGGTGACCCTATTCTGGGTTCCATCAGAGCCGGTGATAACCACCTCGGCTCCGGGGACAGGGCGGGCGAGATCGTCCACGACATTTCCGGCCACTTCGGTCCAGGGGAGCAGCAAGTCGGCCACGACACCGCCCTCTACAGGAACCGGAACGGGTACGTTGCGGATTTGGTGCCGGGCAGCAGAGGCCTGCACCGTGATGTTGCCAGAAGGAACGCATGTACGGCCTACGGCGTCCCTCAGAGTGTATGTTCCGTCCGCTGCGGTCACGGCGTCGAACAGGTGATTTTCCAAAACGCCGCTGGCCTGCACATGTGCGCCATACAAGGGCTGTCCGGTCGCATCTCGAATCGTGCCGGTCACCGTAGCGCAGTCTCGGCACCGAAGATCTGAGATACGGACCCCCAGACCCGGGCGAGCTTCTAAGAACTCGATCACAAAGGTGGTGTCGACTTGGAACGGAGATCTGCTGTCTGCCTCAATATTGAGGCTACGGGGATCTTCCCGGAAATAAAAACCGCTCAGACTTTTGATCGCGACTTCGTCTCCGGAGGCGATTTTCCCACCACCCACTTTGTCTATCATAAACAGGTGCTCCTCCGAACTTTCCCATGACTTAACTAGTGCTACACAGCACGTTGTTACATAAACGCTTCCTCTATAAATAACAGGGTGAAATCCTCCCTGTGGAGGACCTAACCCGTCCCGGACTCGTACCTGAAACTCTGAGGGAGACCAATTTGCGTCGCAGGCTTGTAGAGACACGTGGTCACCGCTGGTCAGCGGCCAGGACATGGGATTGTAGGGGGCGGTGCTGGCGAAGAGAAAAGTCTCCCACTGTTGCGGTATGGCATCTACGGTTTTGAGCCGGGCCCAAGTCGACGCTCCTCCTGCCTCTGCCTGCAGCCATCGTCCGCCGAGAGTGCGTAGGCGGAGGGCATTAACCTGGATCGGCAAGGGTTGGCATTGGCCATTGACGCATTGGCACCATGGGCTGCATGGAGGCCAACACTCCACGTTCCCGGTGCCCGTGGAAGAGATAGGCATGGGAACCTGGTATATGGGCGGACGGGGATGAGTATGTGGTCCGCTGAACATGCCGGTCGTACTAGGCGTCTGAATTAGTGGCGAAAATGGCGGAAGCATAGGGATGTCCACTGCAGTATCCCTCCTTGGCGGTTTGTATGATTGTTGCGATTCCACAGTGCCCATGAGCGGAACCCGGCCAGTTGGCGAAATGAATGGTGGAGGCGCGAATCGCGTGAGTGACTTTCGTCGTAACTAACTGGATAGCCGTGGGTCTCCGTCGCTAATTCGGTAGTTTTGAAGACGTGTGTCGGCGAGAGGCGGAGATTATTTTCCCACCCTGTGTCCTTCCGGGTTGCTGAGAGGCGGCCCCTCTCCGGGGATTTCGGTCCGTACAACCCCTTAATCACTGCACTGGGGTCCTATTGCGATCGCGTTAGGCTGTCGCGATCAGCAGCTGGTTAAGTTGGCCATTTTTCTCTTATGATTCAGGAGTGTCACCAGATGTCAGCCGATGCGCTACGGTCACTATTGGAGTCGGAATCATGTCTCCTCATACTCCTGGTGCGTCATGAACAGTTGCCAGGACGCGACGCCATTATGCCCGCAGATGAGACGACCACGCCGCCACGAGCTTCCATGGATGGACGGGAAGTCGTACGAAATTCCCTAGAAGTTTCCCCACCGAGTCGGCAGAAGAAGGATGTGGCTATTTTGGCTATTTGCGAAACTGTTTCTCATTTGAGTTTGTTTGCGTCGACTGGCGAATAAGCGTGACTATTGGCGTGTTCCGTGCGTGCACCCTTGCCAAAGGCGTGGGCTGCGCGCTTAGAATCCTGGCGAGATGTACAAGCTGGCGATGGTCGCATTGTGCTTATGTGCGGTCAGTTCGGCGGAAACGTGCATGCCTGAAGAAAGTGCCGTGAGGGCTACTGTCAACATTTCCCTCTTGGTGGCTTCATGTGCTTTGAAATTAAGTGCGTCAAATGCTGTTGGTGTCGACGTGCTGCGGAGCCTTATGTTCATGCTTCCGTCCTTGTTGGGGCCAGCTTCCAGCACCTGGCATCGTTGCCAGTCGGTGAGGGAACTCCAGGATGCCCAGAGGGCTTTGTTCTCGGCGTTATAGACGGCGATGTTCCCGTCATCTTGGACCTGGATCCAGCCTCCCGGCTTCCCTCCACCCGCAACATGACTGGTTTCGGTGTGCCAGGCGGGGCCGTTGGGGGTCAGGAGCACAAAGTTGTTGTCTGGTTGTATGACTGCCCGGACCACGCCTTTGCCCTGAGTTTGGGTTGACCATAGGGCAAAGCCATCCTCCAGTCGATAGAGGACGAGGTTTCCATCATCTTGCAGGATTAGTTTAGCCTTGTTGTCCGGTGAAGTGAGAAACTCGCCCAAAGCGAGCTGTTCACCTGACTTTAGTACAGCGTTCATCAGACCCTTCCCTGAAGACATTTTCCGTTTGTCGATTGAGGCTATCAATCCAGGGCGTGCCGTTTTGGCGTCTGCGCTCCGGGCCTTGGGTGGATATGTGTGGAATATTTTGTTCAGCGCACCATGAGATAGAGGCGATTTATGGTGGAAGATTCAGCGGTGCCTGTAAGATGTGCGTCCACCTTGAAACCTGTGGATATTGCCGTGAGTGCTACGGACAGCATTTCGCGCTTCATTTCTGACACCGCCGTAAACCAGTGATTGAATTGCGCGGGGTTGGCTGTGTCCATCAACCAAATGGCGACCGCGCCGTTCTCTGCTGGTCCGGCTGCAACTACCTTACAGGTCCAGATGCCGGCCATGACGATGCTCCTTTTCGTAGAAGATTGGCATTCGAACTTTTCATCTTGCGGTTGCCTCTGCCACCGAGTCGTGAAGGCGGTACAACAACAGTGGTGGGGAAGTCCCCGATTCCCGCACTGCAACCATCATGCCGAGAGTTGTTTGTGGCAACCGCTCGGCCAACGAATATTAGTGACAGAACCGCCACGGCGGCGAAATTCCCGTCGTGGATTCTTCTTCTTCTTCTCGGCGTGCGTTGCTAACTCATCGGTGACCTGAGACTTGAGGTTTCATTCGTGAAGCTGGCAGTGACCGTAATTGATACTTGGTTTATGATTCCGCGTTGTTCTCCTATATCAATGGATCCGGTGGGTTAGTGTAGACAGCGCCCGTAGTGACCCCAATAGATGTTTTTATGCAACTAATGTTCGTATCCGGCGCCTACAGTCCGCGAAGGGTAGTCCTTCTTCGCCGGTATGTGTCGTCCACGGGTTGCCGCTTGTCCTTTTCACGGCATGGATCCATGTGGTGGCACGGGATCCATGGCATCGAATTGCACTCTGAGAGCTGGTGGGGTGAGCAGGGGCTGGCGTCGCCGTTGGGTCCACAGCACAGGTGAGCCATCCGTGGCCCGGGTGAGCATGGTTCGTCGTTCCACCCGGAGGCCGTTCTGGGGGATGGCGGACGGTTCTAGTTGGTGCGTCGGGTGGATGCCTGCGGATGCGGGGTCGATCAGCAGGTCGCTTTCTGCAGGTGGCCGTAGTACTGGTGCGGGCCCCGAGAGGTCGGCTGCGCGGCCTTGCACGTATCGCCGTCGTCCGCTGATGTCTTCCAGGACGTAGGGATGCCACCGTGGGGGCACGCGCCTTGTGGGGTGGTAGGCGAAGTGTGTTCGCCCGGTGGGGTCCAGGTTGGCCGGTGGAGTCGGCGGTGGGTTGTCATCGCTGGGCACTGTCCGTCCGCGCAGGCGTTGTTCGACGGCCCAGACGAGGTTGGCGTCTTCGTCGATACCGATCACGATCTCGTCCAGGATCGGCCCGGTCAGTGGTGTTGCCGCTGCTCCCCAGAGCACGAGCGAGGTGCGGTCGAGTCCCTCCGTGGCGAACATGCTCCAGTCGGCGGGAGGGGACAGGGGCCATGTGTCGCCGAACGAGTCATGGATGACGACCTCGTCCAGGGTCACGATGTGTCCGGCCAGCGCTTCTACGGGGAAGGAGAACCAGTCGTCAGAGCGGTTGACGAGCAGGTCGATGAGCAGGGACGTTGCGAAGTGTGCGCGGTCGGGTGGGTAGCCGCCAATGTCGACGGTGGCGTCTTCGATCTGCCACCAGCGAGGCATCGGAGCGCCGCGGAAGCGCAGGCGGCTGGGGTAGATCGATCGCGCGGGTGCGGGGTCGATCGGTGGCGGCAGTGGTGCGGTGGCGTCGACGGAGTACCAGTCGAGGTTCCCGCCATCGTGGCGTCGCAGGGTGAGAGTGGTCCCGCCGGCGTGGAAGTCGGCTTGGTAGGTCAGTTCCGCAGAATCCCACAGGTCGGTGGGTTCCGGGCCCGGCGGCCGCTGCGCGCCGAACCATGTCTCGCGGAGACGCAGTCGCGTCCGTTCATGCCACAGCGTGCGTCCGTCGTATCCTGTGCCGTTCAGGATGTCGTAGGGTACCGGGAGATCCGCCAGCATGAGTTCCGGCTTTGTTGGCAGTGGGGTGCCTGCCGATTCGGCGGCGGCGGCGACGGCTCGTCCTGCGGCGACTCTGAGCCCGGGACTCCAGGAGTCGCCGGGCTCAGACTCGACGATTGCTTCGGCCGGCGTGGTCCTGGGATCGAGATGGCCCTGACCGGCCAAGGGGTCGATCGGCGTCATCCGTGCGCGGTACGTGATGCGCACAGGAGAGGAGGCGTCCTCGCCGCGGTGCTCTCCGAGTTGCCATTGGCGTCCTAGCAACCACGCTGGATCTGCGACTTCAGCACGAAAGCCGCGCGCTAGGTCTATTTGCCGGGGGTCGGCCTCAAGCCGGTGGACGGCGTCGTACTCCACAGCCATGATTCACCTCTTCGTCGGGTCCAGCGGCGTCGCGGTAGCCCCCGCGGCGGGTAGTAGCGAGGTGGGCAGCAGCCCCCGGATGTCGTCGCCGAGATCAGCGGACCTGGCCATACGTGCGCGGGCGAGGAGGCGGACGTCGGCGACGACATCGACGAGGGTGCGGTCGTCAAACGGGTTGCTCGGGTCGGGAGGAACGGCCAGCAGGACCGCTTGGGGGGCTCGGGCGGCCGGGGCGTCGAAGCCGAAGGCGGCACCGGTCGTTTGCTCTTGGGATGGGACGATCTCCG
>NZ_JBISWK010000064.1:0-22359 GCF_044462205.1 Kocuria rhizosphaericola
GGTCGACGGCAGGGTCGGTGCACGCCACGACCATGCCCCGGGTGTCAGAGAAGTTCTTCTGCCAGGGATCACCGGGCTTGTTGGTCCACAGCGCCAGTGCATCGCCGGACGTAGCAGCGGTCGCGGTCGCCAGTCGTTGGACATCGATCCGGGCCAGAGTCTCCCGTGCCGCGGAGATGGTCGGCAACCAGTCCGTTGTCAGTGCCGGATCGGGGGTGAGGGCGGGCAAGGCCGTTTGTGGAAGCCGGCTGGTGATGGCCAGTTGCCCGGTGGGGGACACCAAGGCGGTCAGCGCGTCGATCAGATCGTCTTGGCCCAGGGCGGCAGCGGGAGACGGTCCACCGGCAGGTGGTGCTTCCGTGGCCGGTGCAGCCTCGGCCCGCGTTCTGAGGAGGTCGCGGGCCCGTGCGGCGGTGGTGGTCAGACGCCGCTCCTGCAACACGGTGGGGTCTTCCTGGGGTGGCAGGGGAGGGTCGGGGGCCACACCCCAGGCGCGGGCTGCGAGCACAAGTGGGGTCAGTATTGTGGCGTCGGCGGTGCCCAGGGTGCCGTCCGGGGCGGTCTTGGCCAGTTGCGCATCCAATTGCTCGCGCAGCAGTGCCGCGGTCGCGCGTAGTCGCGTATAGCGGCTCAGCAGGTCTGTTTTGGTCTGCCGGAGGTCAACGTCGTCGTGGGCGCTGTCCGCGACCGCGTCCGGGCCGGCGGGGCGGCGCCCGATGAGGGTCACCAGTCGTACCGACGCCTCGTACCTGCGGGCGGCGTCGCCACCGATGACGGCAACCTGCGTCTCCTCGCGCCCCAGGGTGGCGGCCCCGACCTGGGCGGCCAGCCGTTTCAGATCGGCCAGCGGCAACGCCACAGCGTCGGCGGGGGACAGACCGAGGTCGGCGACAGTCACGGAGACGGGGGAGCCTGTGGCGGTTCCTTTCTCATCCACTGCGGTCACAGCGAAGGTCCAGTCGGTTGGGCCGCCGAGCTGGCGGTTCAGCCAGGCCGCCGCGGCTGGGTCTGCCAGGGACGCGGGGCTGAGCAGGGCCCCTTCCAGGTCGGTGGCGGGTTCTTCGGGTGCGGCGACGTCTTGCAGGACAAGGACCACGCTTGTCGTCACTGCCCGTCCCTCTCGCGGTGTGCGAAGCACTCCCAGGTGCGGGGGGCGGGACAAGCCGGCGGCGGCATCCATGACGGCCCCCGCGACGTCGGCGCGGCCGTGGGTGACGTGATTGACGGCTTCGGCGACCAGGGCGTCGCTGTACGTGTCGAGGGCCGTGCGCAGCCGCTCGAGTTGCTCGAGCGACTGCGCGTCGAGGCCTAGGGTGGCCGGGGCAGCGTGCAGCACGGCCAAGCCGTCGCAGACGCGTCTGCGCGCGTGCTCGGGGCGCAGGGGAAGATCGGGGCGGAGCAGGGGAAAGTCTCGGCGGAGTCGAGCCACAGCCGCCGGCGCGGCGACGATGCGTTCGACTTCGCGCCCCAGGGCTTCACCGAGGTGGGCCCCCACCCTGACCTGCTCGGCCACGGCATCGGCCTCACGGACGCTCCGGGAGGTGAAATCCAGGTCCCACCGGTGATCGCTCGTGTCGTTCACGGCGCGGTCGCGGAGGATGGTGGCGGTGAGCGCTTGTTCGGGTGAGGGCGCGTGCACCAGTCCACCGGCCGTTGGCCCGGGTGATCCCGGGCGGGGACGGTCGAGCCATCCGTAGGCGCCAAGCCCGGCGGGTGCACCCGCCTCGCGCAGCTGCTGCAGTCGGCGGCCCGGGAGCCCTATCAGCCACGGGTCGATGCGCAAGGCTGCGGTGTCGACGGTGGCCGTGAGGAGGCGACCGGCCCGGTCAGGGTCCGTATCGATGAGTTCGGCGAGGGTTTCCAAGCCGTCGACGACCAGGCGGAAGCGCTGCGCTTCGGGGGTTCCGTCTTGTAGCGCAGAGGACTTCACGTTCTTGATCCAGGTTTCCAGGCGACCTGGTTTTTGCGTGTCCCGGGCCAGCGGTTCCGGTGATGGGGGTTCTTCCCCGAGCAGTGCGCGTCCGCGGTCACCGATGGCGACCTGCAGGGAGCGAATCGCCAATCGCAGCAACAGACTGTCGGCAGGGAACTGCAGCACTTTCACATCGATGGTTTCCGTGCGCGCGTAGACTGAAGGGGCTTCACGGGCGAAGCTGACAAGCAACCGGAGCGCGCCCCCCACGGTCTGGCTGGGAGGCAACGTTTCCGGGACAACAGGGGGAAGGGCGAGCCGCTGTGAGGCGGAGACGGTTCCGTAGCGGCGCGCCGGATGTAGCCCCATCCTGGCGGTGATTGCGTAGTGCTTCCGCCATGCACGGTCGAACTCCTTCCAGGACAGCCCGAACCCGGACAGGAGCAACAGGAACCACCACTGGTCCAGAGGCCATGCCCTCCGGTGCCGCAACACCGGGGAGACCGGGACCTGACCGATGAGATCCAGCAGGTGCTCCGTCGTGGCGCCGTCGGCGGTTCCACGCCTCTCGGCTGCGGTGCGATAGATCTCCCGCAAGACGCGCAGACGGTCTAACAGACCGACCTCGGCGGGTGGATCCTCCCGGTCGGGAACCCACCGGGACAGAACAGAGGTCGGCAAGAGGCCGTACGGTTGTTGGCCTACCCGCAGAGCGGGGAACGGCCCTTCCGGGAAAAGTGCTTGACGGGCCCAGAACGGCATATCGTCCGCCTCGCGGGGCAGGGCCCAGAGGTCCCGGGCGGCGAAGCCCCACAGGGCCGGCCACAGGCCCGAGACCATGGCGCTGTTCCATCTCTGGTGGGGGTTTCCACCGCCTGGCAGGTGACCCAAAGTTTCGGGATCGCCGGTCAGGGCGAGCGACACGGCGCGGTCCGTCTCGCCCGTAGCGGATTGTAGGATCTCCCACCACAGAGCTGGGTCCGTGTCCAGAGAGGCAGCCGGCGCCCCGTCGACGGTGTTCGTTGCCGTACCGGGCGCCAAGAGTCCCAGTTTTCCTTCCTCTGCGTGGCTTCGGAAAAGTTCAGCCGGTTCACCGTCACCGAGCCCGGTGACGTAGAGCGCGTGGATGTCCTCTGGATCGCCGTCAAGGGCAATTTCTCCCGCCAGACCGGCGCTGACGGCTTCTGACCAGTCCTCCCACCAGCGGTGATCGTCGGGCACGTCAGGGTCGGGGAAGTCCGCCAGTATCCGGCCGCGGTCTACGGTCAGCGTGAGCACCGCGACGGGCTCTTCACCGCCCCGGGCCAGCCAGACGGTGAGCGCCTGTGGGAACCCCTGAATGCGCGGGAAGGTGGGGTCGTCCCGTATTTCCGTTGCTGCAGGTGGCCGGACAATGGATTTCCCGTCGTGGTTTGTCGTGACCCATTTGCGGATCAGGTACACCGCGCGTGGTCCGCCCACCTGGTCTGTGAACTCATGCCACGCCTGTGCGCGGTGTTGGTCATCCGCATCTTCGGCCGCCCACAGATAGCGTCCCAACACCGTCAATTCGCCGTCGGACACCCGGACATCGTGCCGCGTGAACCACAGCTCATCGGGAATGACGCGCACGAGCAGGCGCCCGGGCTTGAACCGCGTTTCAATCCGTACCGGAAGTAGCACAGCGATCTGGTTCATCAGGACCTCCCCGGGGCCAGCCGGTCACCGCGAATGAGCACCCGCACCGGTGGGACGAAGGCTTTTGTGGCCCATGTGTGGGGTTCTCCCGCGCTGGACTTGTCGTTGGCGAAACGGAAACCGGCTGGGGGTTCCTCGAAGACGATCCAGTGCGTGAGTACCCGCTCGGGTTCGACCCCCTGGAACCCGAAGAAGCTCATGTCCGCTCCGATGCGTCCTTGGAAGGTGGGGAGGATGCGCGCTGCCGGGTCCGGGTCAACCTCGAAGTCAGCCGTTCCTTCTGCCATGTGCACAGGTGTGAGATAGACGACTGTGGCCGGGTAACGCAGGAACAGCTGTCCGCGCACGAGCACGACGAGGTCACGTCCGGCAATCCCTGGTGGGCGGTGCTCAGGGTCGCCGAGGGAGGTGGCGTCCGCCCATGCGGCGACGCCTGTGATGTCGTCCAGCCGGGCGCCGTTGCCCGTGTCCGCGCGGTCCCAGAACACGCGCAACGGCGTGCAACCCGTGGCGACTGGGATGTTGCGCCAACGCCACTCGCCCAGGACCTGGGTGTTGAGCCCGATGAGTAACGCATCGACGAACCGCGGGTTGGTCTCGACGGCGATGACCGAGTCCTCCGGCAGCGCAGCGGCGCCGGGCAGCAACCACTCCGGGAACGCCTCCTCCACGTCCGCCCACACGGGCCTGTCAAGTCCTACACAGAACTCCGGAGGTGCCAGTGGTTGGCGCGGATCCAGGCCATCGATCGTCGCCAGCACCCGCGTCCGGGCGGCACTGTCATCACGGGTGGGATCAAATGCGGCCAGTACCCCGGCTGCCAGAGCTCCCAAATCGACCGGCCGGCACGCGGGATCCTCCGGCTGTGGTTCATCGATGTCCGCAATTAGGCGGGAAAGGTCCTGCTCACCGGCCGGTTCCGGATACCGATCGAGGAACGACCGCATGACCTCGGCGAGACGGTCGACCTCCTCCATGTCGTCGGGGTTCACAGAAGCCGCGGAGATGAGCAACGCCAAGCCGTCCACCCATGGGGCGGGCGTCCCATCCTTCGCAGAGTGGCCAAAGCGCTTGACTATCCCGAAGGCCAGTTCGCGCAACAGCGAGTTGGCTGCCAGCTCAGCGAGCTCATGAGCGCCGTCGACGATGGCACCATAGTCCAGCCTCCCCCCCGCCGCACCCGCGCGGACTCGCTCGAGGAGGTCACGGATGTCGATGCCCAGCTCGCCCAGCGGAATCCCCTCGCCTCGTCGCTCCGATGGCGGTGGGCAGCGATTGGCCGCCGCCAGGACGGTTTTCGGGACGACGGGCCCGTCCTTTAAGGCGCTGGTGCGCGCCGTTCCCGCCCGCAGCGCCCGCCGCGCCGCAGTCGAAAAGATCCCCTCGGGCAAGGCCCGGTCAGGGGCCGTTGCCAGCTCGGCGACGCTTCCTTCGGGAGTGACAACGCGGCCCAACGCGGGGCCGAGGAACCACAGCGCATCCAAAGGATCCTCGGGGAGGCGTCGCCGCCACAGGAGGCCTGCGGCGTGCAAACCCATGACGAGATCCCGGATACGCTGGCGGGCTTCCGCCAGTGCGCCCAGAGACGCGCTGGCCTCAGCGGACAACTCCTCCTGCAGGCGAAGGCCGATCTCGAGGCCAAGCCCGGCGATGCCCCGGTGCCGGGGGTCGGTATTGAGCTCTTTCTCCCAGCGCATTTCGTCGAGGGCTGCCGCACGCCAAACCTCCCCGTACGGTGGCAGCCCGATGATCGGTCGCCCCTCATCGTCTCTGGCAGGCGTTCGGAGTTTGCCCAGATCCGCCGAGATTTCCTGCGGCACAGGATCATCGCCCACACCCAGGGGGGAAAGAGCGCCGCGGACCTGGAGGATACTGCCGTCCGGGAGCCGCGGGTAAACGAGGGGAGCGCGGCCTATGCCATCGGGGACGGCACCTGGCTTCAGGATGGCAGCCAGGTCCTCGAAACTGCCCGGGGGCGTCGCGGTGTGAAACCGCCAGTGGTCGTACGCAGGCACGGTAACCGGGCCGGTGCCGTTCCACCGTTTCTGCCCCGCTTCGTCGAACGCGGGCACGAGAACGGCCACGTAGGCAGTGCCCGCTTCCAATGGCCGCCCGGAGAGCACCCGGGCCACCTGACGGCCTTCGGCGTCCACCTGCACATGACCCCACGGATACGGGTCCCCTGCCGCTCCCAGGGGATGTGCGGCCTGGACCGCTGGGCTGAGTGTCACGTGCTTGCCAGCGATGATCACCTCGTCGTTCTCGAAGCCCACGACCAGGACCAACCAAGGATGCAATGAACCGGTCCCTGCCGCCGGTTTCGGGGCCGGGGTGTAACGCCAGGGCAGGCTGGGGTCGGCGAGCTCGACGTAGGGACAGCGGTCGGATTCGTGGTCGGGTGCTCCTGGTGAGGGATAGCGCCTTGTGATCGACGCCGGCGCCAGAGCTGTCACGTCAGCCGGCCCGCCGAGCAGGAAACGCACGGGACGTGAGTGACTGCCGGTGGTAGTACCGGACACCGCTGTCCCGGTCAGCGTCACCTCCGTCTCAACGCGGGCCCTGCCGTCCTGTGTTCCGGTGGCGAGCCCCGCGATCCGCTCCCGCTTCCACCCGTGAAAGATCAGTTTTTGATCGGCCACTTCGTACTCCTTAGAACGCCATGGAGCTGACGAGGTCGGTCACGGCCACGGCTGCACCACCGCCCGCAGCCCGGGACAGTTGGTGCGCCTGAGCCTGTGACAGTCCGGCGGTGACGGCAGCCCCCGAGTGCAGGGCCCACTCCTCGTCGCGGACCGCGAGCTTCGGGACGACACCGTCGCGCTCAACCGCACCCGTGCGCCCGGCAGCTGCCCGTAGCACCCATGCCGGTAAGCTGAGGGCGTTTCCCACACTGCCAGGTGCGGGTAGCCGGATGACGCGTACCTTGACCTCGAGCTGGGCGGACAGTCCCTCATCCGTTCCGGTGACCCCGAGCCGGACCCCGGCGGTGAGCCGTTCAAAAGCGCGTCGATGAAGGGCATCCGCGTCAGTGAGTTCGGTGAAACCGCCCGGGGCGAACCAATCCACCTCGTCCCCGGTCACCTGCGGGCCCGCGGCGCTCACTGTTTCGGACTGGCTGAGAGGCGCGCCTTCAAAGCGTTGCAGCAACAGGCGCAACGGTGCCCGCTCCTGGCTCCAAACAGCTTGCCCTAAGGGCGAGATGACAGGCAACGACGCACCTTGAGCCGGCTCCACCACCACCCAGGGATCAACGGCGTCCACGGGGCGGACGTTGCCAGGATCCTCCAGCTCACGCACCAGTTCCACCAACGCCGATGGGACCGGTGTGACGGCCGGTGGGCTGGGAGAGCCCAGGGTGAAGGTCTCTTCGAAGCAGATGTCGAACCAGAGAACTTCGAAGCAGACCCTGCCATGGAAGACGATAGGGCCGGGCCCGGACAGCCTCCCCCGTAGCTGCAGGCCACCGAGGTTGTGCTTCTTCCACCGGACCTTCACCGAGGCTTCGATGGCGAACTCGAAGTGCACCGGCTCGAAGCGGATGAGGGCGTCGAAGCCCAGGAAGCCCCGAATGTTGAAGTTGCCTAAATTGATGACGACCTCGACACTGGCGCCGAACTGCAGGGTGTTCGTCGTGATGGCGAAGTAACCCTCAAAGCGCAGGTAGAGCACATCGGTCGGGGCGCCCCGGACCATAGCGACTCGACTGAGACTGCCCGGGAAGGCCAGCGGCGCAGGCGAGTAGGCGGGATGGAACCCTCCCACGGTGAGCACGACGTAGGGCTCGGTGCCCCAGGAGAGCCGGAACGCGGCTCCTCCGGTAAGGTCCAGGACCTCCAGCAGGTGGCTGTCGATGAGGACCGCGTCGAAGGCCACCGTGTGCTGGGCGAAGTCAGCCGCGCCAAGGATGTCGAGGCGGATCTGCAGGTATGGACGGCCCCCCGATGGGTTCTCCACGGCAGCGCGTGCGGACCCCAGCAGGACGATTCTCCGAGGCCCGGGCAGTTCCAGGAACACGCCAATATCGAACTGCACCAGCTCAGCCCAGGACAATCGCAGGGTCGGACCGACTACGGCCACGCCTTCGGCAGGCGGGAACACTACCCCCATGTCGGCAAGTAACAAGGGCGCGTTGCGCACCGGGTCCTCCGGCGCCAGGATCCTCCCTGCAGTGCCCGTAGCCATGCGTTCGCGCAGCGCATCGACGTCGATCCGGCGATTGAGGGCCAGCAGGCCGCCGACCGACGACAGCGCGAAACCGAAGCCGAGCTGGATCGGAGGAAACGAGGCCCGGAGCAACACCAGCAGGGCGAAACTTCGTGCCTGTCCAGGGATTCTGGTATCGAGCAGTCCGATGGCCTGAACACCGATGACCCCCAGCTCGAGATCAAGCACACCCGCGTAACGACCGGCGACCTCGTCGAAGCTGACGAACCCACCCCCCTGCACCGGTCCCGCCTCAACGGTGAGACCCAGACCTGTCGGCGGGATGAACCGGAGGGACAGATCCAGGGGACCGAGGTTTCCATCCCTGAACGCAAGAGCCGCTCCCGCACCGATGCCTTCTATCGAAGCGCTGAAGGGACCGAGCCCCACACGCCCACTCAACGTGGCGATCCCGCGTACTTCCTCGCCTCTGGCACTGGAGCCGGCCTCGACGGCGACAGAAACCCCTTCTAGGTGGATGGGCCCTAGTTGCGCCTGTACTGGGATGACACCGCGTAGGCCTCCACCGCCAACTATGTGAAGCCCCTGGCGCCGGGACCACCCCACGCCCAATGCGAAGGCAACCTGCAACCCGTCTTGCGGAAGAAGGCAAGTGAGGAAGCCGTCGCCGCGATCTGGTACGAAAACCAGACGCCAGTCACTACCGGCCAACCGAACTCCCATGTCCGGCGGGTCGGACGACGCGTAAGCCTGAAGGCTCAGCGTGCCCACCTCGATGCTGCTTCCCGCCGGACCGCGCAGCAGAGTGCGGCTTTCCCCCGAAGGTCTGTCCCGACCGATGGTCATGCCGAGTTTCAGGCGCAGGTCGAGCGCGTCTGTATCGAGCGCGACACCCTTGATATTCCCGGGGGACAGGACAAGTGCATACTTCGAAGTCGCTTCGCCTTCGAATTCGACCCGGATCTCCCAGTGGTCATCGAGAGAGAAGCGCCCGGTTCCGGTTCCAAAGCCGACCGGCAGGATGATCACGGCATCCGGTGTCCCGGATCGGTGCAGGGGCGCGATCTCCAACCCGATTCCCTCGCGCTGATCGCCTCGGGCGACATTTGCGATGGAAATGCGCAAACTCGGACTCGGTGCCACCTCAGGATCCGCTCCGAGGGCCGCCGAAGCATGCTCATCTGGAGCCTTCGGGATCGAGGGAAAGCCGAGCAGGAGCAGGAGTTGCTGCACACGATCCAGGAGCAGCCGATAGTCCAGTGATTCGCCTCCCCAACCATGGCTCCGAGCCAGCAACCCGTTCGAATCCCGCAGGAGCATGGCAAAACGCTCGGTCTCGATCCGGGGCCCAAAACCGCTGTAGTCGTCGGACGATGGCTCGGCCATGGACCCCAGCAACCTCAGAAGCGCATAAATCCGCGGTCGGCGAACCCGCATGCTATCGGAGATTAGGAAGGACAGGAGCCGTTCGGAAGCGACCTCGACGCTCGTCCCGGACGACCCGCCCGAGTCGAGGGATCGAACGGCCATGACGACCGATCGCACAAGTTGAACGATTTGATCTGCACCTGCATCCGGCGCGCGCATCAGTTCCACTAAGGACAGAAGCGGTTCCCGGAACCGCTGGCAGGCCTCCGTCAGCTCATCGGCTGACAGTCCAAGCCCGGGGACGTCGACACCAGCCTCGGCAAGGAGGCTGACCAACCCCGCGGGAATCGGGGAACGCGTCACTGCATCAGCCAAAGGCGTCAGCGCCTCGGCCACTTCGCGCACCAGACGCTGAACAGTGTCCTGCTTGCGTTGCTCAGCCATTGTCAGACCTTTCCACAGGTGCGCGAGTAGTACTCACCAGAGGAAGATTGATACCCCCCATATCAGGGCTCAGAACCGCCGACAGATCACCGGGGCGGGCCGTGGGCATCGTGAGTTGAACTTCGATCCAGTGATCTGTGAGAACCGTCTGCATGTCAATGGTCCCTCGCCACCCGCGCAGGCGGTCATCGTCCCCTGGACCGAAAATCGATATTCCTCCCAAGGCCGGAACGGCCTCCACAGGCTCAGGTCCATAAATTCTCACTGCCCGGTACGACTCTGGGAAGGTATCCATGCGATCAATACGCCATATCGCGACTTGAGACCCGCGGTAAGCCAGGAGCGGAGGTCCGTTTACAAAGGGATCGCACTGCACGGTGTAGACGTTGGCGGAAGCCGTCTTTTCAATCGTGAGCTGGACTGGATGAATCATGGAAATCCAATACGACACCTGCCGTTCCATGTCCGGCGTCTCGTCGACTCTCTTTGCCCTATAAAACGGTGATTCCGGACTGGCGCCCACTGGGGTTTTAGCCCAATTGGTGCCGAACCAGCAGTTCTGCAACCACTGCTCATACCCAGTATCTCGCGTCATGGAGACCATGAGACCTCCCGCGAATGCCAAAACCGCGCCGCTGATCACAACCACATTCAGCACCGGCACGGCCGCGGCCCCAGCCGCTACCGTATAAACTGCGGCCACTGCACCGCCAGTGAGCCCCAAGAACTGCATCCCCTCTCCAACCGCGACGCTGTAATCCCCTGCCGTGAAAGCATCCAGGCCCCGATAAGCTGCTCCAAGACCCATAGCAATGTCATAAATTGCATTTAATCTGGTGAGGATGTTCAGGAATTGCCGGCTGGCTAGCATGCGTGTATGGCCGATAACGCCTCCGTACTTACCTGCCGATGAAAGCAACTCGGTGGAAGCCTTGGCAAGCCCTGCCACATTTTCCGCACTAGGATCCGCTAGGACCTTGTGGACAGCCGCGGTGACCTTGATGGCATCGAACACGAAGACAGCAACAGCAGTCGCCTCTTTGATTTCTCCGAACCATGCGGCGTGCTTCGAAAACCAGTCACGAGCAACGTCGACCTGCACCCGGATGTCGTCGCCGCCCACGGCGTCCAATACGTCAGCTGGTGCGAATATGGCAAGGAAAGCTCTATTGAATTCCCTGAACTTCTCTTCACTCTCGAGATTCAATAGAGCTGGCAGTACGTTGAGGATGATCCTCCCAGCCGACTTCACGACCACCCTGCTGGCTGCCAGAGCGTCTGGCGCTGGTGGTGGCACACTAGCCAACTGATTTGGATGAAGCACCGGCAACGGTGATTCATCGACCTGCAGTGCCTTTATCATGTACCGCATTCCCACGTGCGAGCCTGACAAGCCCTCGGCGAGTTGCGCAACGTACTCTAAGTGCTTTTCATCTTTTGCTGCCCGCAAATTTTCTAGGGCAACACGCACCGGCTCTGATTCGAGTGTCAGGACCAACGCCCTAGCAGACTCCTCAACCCTTTTCCGCTGGCCCTCAACACGCGCTTCAAAACCCGTGAATTTTTCCTGATCAATAACTTTATTCATCTGCTTGACGGTCGGCATGACATCTTTCGGCAGAGAGTGCCATCTGCCGTTTTCTTCACGATACTGGCAACCCAAGCGAATAAGCTGCCACAGAAGCAGCTGTTCACCATTAGAGGGCTCGTCGTGACGGCTCTTTTGGCTCAACCAGCGAAACCACTTATCGACCGTGGAGGCGTAGTTCGATTGAGTCCGTAACGCCTCCGTCAGAACGCTATTGTTGAATGGAAGACATGCATCCCCCGTCCAAGTCATAGTCTTCGCCCTCCTCTGCGTTATCTGAGGCGTCAGATGGGCCATCTTCACCCCATCGCAGGGTGTTCAGTGGGATTATTCCTTCTCGGGCAAAAAGCGGGCCCCAATCCCCGATTCTGATAGTGCTCCCATCGAAGCGTCGAAAAGCAGCTTCGATCCACGACCGATAACGATGTCATAAAGAACTCCAAGCAGGACAGAGCACAAATCCCGTCGGCAGGACTAAAACTGACACGGCGGTACTGTAGTGGTGGCCACAACCATTCGACTCACGAACACTGATCGGCCTGGCACCTACATGTCTATCTTGACCGTCACGGAGCCTCATGCCCAGACAGGAACCGTAAGTTACGGGCACTTCGTCTCAGATTGATGTACTTTCGGCCCGCCATCCTTGACCTCTGCGCTAGGTGGGCACCATGGAAGAGTCAACTTGCTCAGTCCGTAACAAGGGAACCCGTGGATCGGTTCACGATTGGGATCGGTTGTGAGAATCGGATCTAGTGTCGGATCCACTTCGTCCGTTGCAATTCGAGGCCCCACAGCGTAGCCATCCCGGGGCCAGTGGAGCGTGGAAGACAACCATCCTGCCGCCAAACCCAAGGGCCATGGGAGGGGGGCGGCCCGGGGACTGGCAACGTGGATTGCGGTTGAGGCTAAGTAATGAGCATGGATGTCGACAGGCATCTTAAAAGCATTCACCCTGTAGAGGACGTCATGAGCGATGTGGGACACCGGCAACTCGCATTGGTGCGAATCAGTGAGATTCGATCTGCTGCGTACGAGAGCTTTCAGCGCATGTTCGATCACAATGGGCGGCTCCTCCCTGAACGATGTGAAGACTATTTGGCTCGCGGGCGAGAACATCTCAAGGCCACAATCTCCTACGAGGACACCTGGCCCGGAAGTTTCGATGTACAGACAGTTGCAGTTCCATTGGTACAGCAGCTCTACATGTGTGGCGACTATGCCGAAGCAGCAGGCCATCCAACAAAGGCTAAAGCGTTGCGTGAGGAGGCTGATCAGCTTGCCGAAGCCCATTTTTCAGGTGCGGCAATGGCAAGTTTTAAACGGACCAAGGCCCTTGTAAGTGCTGGAGCTGGACGCTTCAACGATGCCCTGATGGGGCTTCACGAGTCTTACCACGCGTTCAGCACAGCGAACCGCAAAGTAGATGCGGCGCAGACACTTGTCCAAACGGCCAACCTCTACGAGTGGCTGAATGACTACGATCGCGCCCTTTCAACGCTGGAAGAGGCGAACGGTCTGGTGGCCGAACATCTTGTTAATGGCCCTCCCACGCCCGAGGCCGTGGCGGCGGCCCTTGAACAGCAACTTGACGACATTTTTCGGGGTGGCACAGCAACAGTTGGTGAAGACGCTCTGGGTACGCGTCGTTTGTACTACGAAGTGCTCCAGGGCCGAGCTCGTATGAACTACAAGTTGGGAGATTACGATACAGCCTGGGCAGAGTTCGAGGAGGCCCGGCCGTTCGTCGATGAATACGCACCTGGTGGCGTTGACTTCCATCTGGCCGCCATTGCAATGAGAACGGGCGACCTACAGGTCGCTGAAACATTGCTCAACGAGGTGGCTCCACTTTTCAGCCATGGCCTGATGCGGCCACGGCGTGGGGCTCTGTGTCTTTTGCAGGCCGACTTGGCGGTGAAGCGGCGAGATTTTGATGATGCCTTGGCGCGCACAGCTGAAGGTTTGACCGATCAAGACACGTACCCGGACCTCGATCTTAGTTGGAGACTGCATTGGCGTAGGGCTATCGCCTTCCGAGGTCGTGGTTCATCCGACGAAGCCCTGGCTGAGTTTCGGCTGGCGGCCATAGCGGCGGACACCATGAGACTGGCCCCTATGGGCTACACCTTGGACACCGCCTTCGTGAGGGACAAGTTGCCGATGATGGAACAGGCACTTGATCATGCGCTGAATGTCGGCGACGCCCGGGCTGCGGTCTGGTTCATGGAGATGGTCAAGGCCCGCGCCCTGTCTGCAGTCTTGAGCCATCCTGCTCGGCAAGGGCTCAGCGAGGATGCAGAAGCGGCGGAGTTTGACCAAATTTCTCATCGGATCGATGCGCTTTCCTTCGCGATGCACATGAAGGAAGCAACAGCCGACCAGGTGCGCGCAAGGACAACGTTGCTTGAAAATCGACGGTCGATACTTGAACGGATCCGTCTTCGCGATCCCCGCTGGCGCACCGTCACGGAACCGCCCGAAGTGGACGTGGCAGCGACTTCTGCTGCGCTTGGTGCCTCTGATCGCGTGGCTCTTGTCTTCTACATGCGTGACAACAGGGTCGTCTCAGCTCTGCTGGGTGCTCATGGTGTTATTGCCGGCGAAAGGCAGATTGATGACGAAACCACCGATGCGCTAAGCGTGTACGTCAGCAACCTGCATCGACTCGACCCCGACCACTACCTGAATGACCTATCCCTTGAATTGGACCTCTCCCTTGACGACCTTTTGAGCGAAGAAGTCAGGGACGCATTGACCAGCCATACGAAGATTCTCGTGGTTCCTCACGGTGTCCTGCACTTGCTGCCCTGGTCGACCATGTCGTTCCATGGCCGTCGCCTGCTTGAAACAGCCGCAGTGGGAGTTGTCCCCAATCTCACGGTCCTGACCCGACTGGATGATGCTCATGTCACCAATCCCTCGGTCGCACTCATCGGCGACCCCGTCTATGACCAAAGATCGCTTTACAAGCCGCTCGAGCAAGCTGGTGAAGAGCTCCTCGAGCTTGAGCATCTCTACGGAAACAGAGTCGTCGCACCTACGCTGAGGGGTGCGGAGGCCACCGCAACAGCCTTGGAAAAACTGCTCACCCATCCGAAGGCGGCAGACGCCGTGTTGCACGTTACCTGCCACGGCGACCTAGACGCCGAGGAGCCGCTAGCTTCTGGGTTGATTCTGACATCGTCCAAGCTTGATGCCGGGGAACTCATGGGGAGACGTTGCGATTTCCCGGAAGTGGTTCTCAGTGCCTGTAGCACCGGATGGCGCCCTCATAGCGCACACGGAGTTGATCTATCCGGTGACGACGCGCTGGGCCTGACGGCCTCCTTTCTTGAGGCCGGAGCGCGCTCAGTGCTGGTCAGCATTACGCAAGCCAAAGAAGATGTGGCTCGCCAATTTATGGTGACTTGGCACCAGAAGCGCCTGCAAGGTGACACACCGCTGCTGGCCTATCAAAAAACGCAACAACTTATGCTGGATGCGGATCCTGAAAACGTATGGTCCTGGGCTGGCATCACCGCATACAGCACTGAGTAGCAATAAGTGCGCAGTCCACGATTTCAGGGGGATCCCGATGAGTCAAAATGTCTACGTTCTGTTGCCCGGCATCACAGGAAGCATTCTAACAAAAGATGGCAAGGACGTATTTGGCTTGACCGCAGCAGCAGGCCTAAGGGCGCTGTTTACAGGCGGGAATAGCTTACAGAGCTTGAAAGTCGAGCCCACAATGTCAATTCAGGACCGGCCCGACGATGGAGTGACTGCAAGTGCCATTGCGCCGGACGCCCACTTGATTCCGGGACTATGGAAAATAGATGGATACGGCAAAGTCGCTGATTACATTATAAAACGTCTGAAAGCAAAACCAGGTGAGAACTACTTCGAATTCCCCTATGATTGGCGTCTCGACAATAGGATAGCGGCACATGACCTTTTCCAGAAGGTTCACCGATGGCTCACGGCTTACCGTACTGGACACCCTCAAGCCAAAGTCGTGCTAGTTGCACATTCGATGGGCGGACTAGTCGCACGCTATTATTTGGAAGTTTTGCAAGGCTGGCGCGACACTAGAGCCCTCATCACCTTCGGCACACCGCATCGGGGTTCTCTCAACGCCTTAGACGCACTTGCCAACGGCATTACAAAACTCTACGGCCTGGTTGACCTTACCGACCTAGTCAGGTCATTTCCCTCCGTGTACCAGTTGTTGCCAATCTATCCCTGCATCGACACCGGCAGCGCAAAACTTGCATATCCGACCGACGTCGCATCCCAAATCAAAAATCTTGATGTTAAATCAGTGCAGTCAGCACGGACATTCCACGATGAAATAGACAAAGCGGTCACGGCAAACGGGCAACTGGAGGAGTATCAAAACAGCCGATACCGACTTCATAGTGTCATAGGAATTGAACATCCCACCATGCAGGCGGCGCAACTGCAGAATGGCAAACTCTCCATGTCGATGACCCACGCCTCAGGAGACTGGGGGGGGGATGGAACCGTACCCCGAGTGGCAGCGACCCCCCTGGAAATATCGGACGATTCTGCCGCAAAATTCGCAGCAACACGCCACTCCAGTCTTCAGAACGCGGGTGATGTTCTCACCCAGCTGCGAGGCTGGGTCTCCGGCACCAACTTGGACAACTTCAAGGCAGGAGGCCTTGTCCGGCTCGAAGTTGACCTACGCGACATCTATCCAGTCGATGAACCCATCCATGTCACCGTGACGCCCTCGACCGGCACCGCAAGAATAGATTATCGCCTCGAGCAACTGGCAACCCCTCAAACAGCGAAAACCTCCAACGATAACGGCTCAGTCAGTGTTCCACCAATTGTGGACTCGATACAGGCTGTTGACGGACCCAACGAAATAGATATCCCAAACCCGGGTCCCGGCCTCTATCGCATGACACTCTCCGGAACAGCTGAAGTCGAACCCGTCAGCGACCTGGTGGTTTGTGCCCCACGGTAGAAACTCCGGCGCATTTGAACCGCACATAGCCTGGCTAGTCCTATTGGTACCCGGGTACATGAGTACCGGACAGCATATGAGTGCCCGTATCGGGAACCAACGAAGGATGTGCACGGTCAAAGCGGTCACCTTCGGATGCCGCTCCTCGCTCGAATGGAGCAATGTTCGGAGGGGGTGGCTGCAGGGGATTGTTGTTGTCGTGTCCGTCCGTGTGCTATTACATCCACCAAAAAAATATAAGTATAGTTCCACACCATTAGAGGAGCAAGGAATGATTGACGTGGAAGGTTGGGCAGAGGAAGGCGTCATCTGCGCAAGTATTGTATCTGCTTTCGATGTGGGCCGCTCATTTGGGTTGGGGGATGAGAGCTTCAAAACGGACGGCAGAAACTCTGACCCCGATATTGGGTGGGTCGGACTTAAAAACCCCTTAGGCAACGGAACTAACGTTGATCTTATGGCTAACTCGCCCAATTTACTAGATAGATGGCGTGAAGAAAGCCTCCAGCAACTGGAACGGGCGGAAATGGAGACGGGATGGATGGATGGCTCAGGGTTGTCTCGGGGTCAGTTTAATGGACGTATCGCTTCCCTTATTCGTAAAACGCAAGTTTCTCGTTGCGAAATCACTTTCTATGCTATTGGCGTCGCCTTCTTGCGATTAGATATAAATACAGATCAGACCTATGCCAGTTTTATTCCAGGCATGTTGAACTGTTGGGAGTACGCCGCTTATCGACCAGAAATATCTAAGATTATTATGGACGCTTCAGACGAACACATAAGTGCAGTTGTTTCGAAGGACCGAGATAACTTCCAGAATCTTACCCTGCGCTCGGGCCCAGAGATTCGCGTGAGTGGTGATTACAACGAGTCGACGTTGTTTAAAAGTTTCACGGGGATAATACAATGCCCCCGAGGAGATTTGCCAACTCTGGAATTGCTTTTGACCGCATATGGGCTCGATGAAGATGACAAAATAAATTTCGAGTACCACGGCGATTTATATTTTGGGTGGGCAACTTGCATTCTGGTACCACGTGGTGTTGATGACGCCGACTCGGAGGTTGCTCGCTTTTGGGAGTGCATTCGTATTGCACATGTATTTCAGGAGGCAGGCGAATCCTTTCTCAAAATGTTCGAAGAAGAACTCGATACTCAAGTTGAATCATATGCTGGTGCGCGGCGAGATTCCCGTGCATTGGATGAACTGAATCGGTTGCGAGCGATAGCGTTGGCTGTTGTTACCTTGTGTAATGTGGAGCGCGTCACGGAGAGCGCCGAGGACCGTGAATATATTTCCAAATTTATTGCTCATGCAAAACTTCATGACACCCATAATTTGCTGCGTCAATCTATCGATGTCTTGTACGAAGTTCAGTCGGTGGAGGTGCAGGAAAAGCGATCCCGTCGCGAAGGGCTTCTGAACGGCGTTGTAGTTGTCCTGACGTTCTTGACTGTGATTTCAGTATCGGCCGACGCATATAATTTTGTTCGTGAGAACGAACCGCCCATAGTTGCTCCACGGGGACAGCGCCTTCAACTCCTGCTCTACCTCCTCACGGTACTTACACTCTTGGCGACCGTATTGGTAATCAAAGGAGATGCGATTCGAGTGCCTCGCCGTAGAAGACGTATACACACTGAAGGGTCCAAGGTTCGCCGTCTTAGGGTGAGGCGGATCGGCGTGAAGCGGCGTAGCTAGTGACCCGTCGACGAACTGCTTGAACGCTTGATGCGGTGGGATCATGGGTTATGGCGAACCATCCTGCGGCCCCGCTGCTGTTGCGTCAGGGTGACCGGGACATGCTTCTGCGGTTGGTGCACTCGACCTCCGTGCGGGCGGGCCTGGCCCAGCGGGCGCGGATTGTGCTGCTGGCCGCCGACGGGGTCTCCAACACCGAGATCGCCGAGAAGGTCGGGGCCACCTGCACCACGGTCATCGCCTGGCGGGCCCGCTACACCGAGGCCGGCATCGCCGGGCTGGCCGACCACGATCGGTCAGGGCGGCCGCGGCGGATCGACCACCGGGCGATCGTGGCCGCCACCCTGCGGCCCCCGCCGAAGAAACTCGGGGTCACGCACTGGTCCTCCCGCCTGCTGGCGTCCCGGCTGGGGATCGACCACAGCACGGTCGCGAAAGCCTGGCACGAGTACGGGGTGGCCCCCTGGCGGGCGGGCACCTTCAAGTTCTCCACCGACCCGGAACTGGTCGCCAAGGTCGTCGACGTCGTGGGGCTCTACCTGGCCCCGCCCGAGAATGCGGTGGTGCTGTGCGTGGACGAGAAGTCCCAGATCCAGGCCCTCGAGCGCACCGCACCGTCTCTGCCGATGCAGCCTGAGAAACCGGCGGCCCGCACCCACGACTACCTGCGGCACGGGACCTCGACCCTGTTCGCAGCGCTGGAGATCGCCACCGGCCACGTCACCGCCGCGTGCAAACCGCGGCACCGGCGCCAGGAGTTCCTGGCCTTCCTCAAACAGGTCGCCCGGGCCTACCCGGATCAGCAGCTGCACGTGGTGATGGACAACTACGCCGTGCACAAGACCCCCGAGGTGAAGGCGTGGCTGGCGGCGAACCCCCGGTTCCAGGTGCACTTCACACCGACCTCGGCGTCCTGGCTGAACCTCGTGGAGGTGTGGTTCGGGATCATCGAACGCCAGGCCCTGCACCGGGCCGACGTCGCCTCCGTGCCCGAGCTCAACAAAAAGATCCGGGCCTTCGTCACCGGCTTGAACGACCGCTGCCACCCCTTCGTGTGGACCAAGACCAGCACCGAGATCCTCAAGAAAGCCAACCGCCCAACCACTTCAAAGACGGGCCACTAGGGCAGGGGGAGGAGTACCCGCGTAACTTGCAATATGTCCAGGAGTGATGGAATTAGACAGATAAAGCACCTCATAATCTGTAGGCCTTGATGCGACCCATAAGACACGCACACCGCATTGCGCCGCGTTCACACTGATTTGGGAGCGCCGGCAAAAGACCAAAGGGATGGGCCGCTGAGCTACGTTGACAACCTCGTCACGGTCTCGTCAGTCGGGAACGAACATGGCTCCACCTGCGAATGGGCTGCTGGGCACTCTCAGTTTCACAACCATGCTCCCCCCTGCGCAGCGGGTAATGCCTCATCGGGGCCGGGCCACGCTGGCATGGTCAGGATGAGTATTACCAGGGAGCCTGTGCCCGTCGAGCGAAATTGGAAAGTTTCACGAGGTGCCACATACACGCTTGTGCTGGGGCGTAGCGCAACGATTCTTAGTTCGCTGCCGTGCTTGCGTCGGCTCAGTTCACCGTGGCCCTGAAGCACGTACCAAATCTCTTCCACCTCGCGGTGCTGGACGGGACTGCTGGTCCGACCCTGGGGAAGTTCGCAGATGGCCAGGCCACCAGCATCCTCCGAGCCCAGCTCCCAGATTGTCGACCCGTCGGGTGCCGTATGAGTAGGCATGTACTTGCGGTGATGCACTTCTATCGGATCGCCTATTCCTATTTCAGGATTAGTCTCCAAGGCATCTTCTGCACTGAGGTTAGGCACCCACTCGCCGGATTGAAGCGCATGGTGATACTGCTTTTCCCATTTTGGCAGGGCGGCCAACACAAACTCCAACCACGAGCTGCCCGATCTGTACTGAAATGGGCATCCCGGGGGAATCCGCACACACGTTCCTGGGCTCAACGTTAGGGTCTTCCTTGACATTCCGTCCCATAATTGACCAGTTCCCGCCACGACATAAAACCATTCCGAGCACGGATGCACATATGCTGGTCGAGAAATCTTATTGGGCGGCAGGGTGACGTGGGTCAACTCGCCGGCGGTGACGTTGATTAGTTCCCGTATATCTGCGACTCCGCCGGGCGAAACATAGTCAGGACTTGATTGTAAAAAAGTCTTCGTGTGATTTTGAGGCATGATGCACATCCTTTCGGCCAGGAGCGCGTCGTTGTTGGTGTTTGTGATTTGATTGCGAATCAAATTTCGTCTGATGACTCCACTGTCAGCCAATGGGCTCCTTGAGCAACACATCGCCTTAACACCTAGTGATACCAAGTGCGCTGGCTCAGCAACAGGGAAACAAGAATGTTGCGAAGCCGTGCTCTTGTACTGACCTACAACGATGTCAACGCGTATGACAGGACCTGCGTCGCCGGTACTGGGGGCAGTTCATGCTGTGGTGCCCCCACCACACAGCAGTGGTGCCCGGTGGCAGTCGGCTTGTTTCGGCCGGAGCTCGTCGAGATAACGGGCTGGCCGGCTTCAAACTTGGCGCACGCGAGAGTGTGGTACTGGGTAGTGAGTTTGTGGACAGATAGTGACAACTAGATTGAAAACCCAGCCTGGGGTTGCGAATGCTAAATCCGCGGAATCGCCCCGACTGTCTCGCCGTATGTCCTGACAAGTGGACTGACATCTCACAACAGTTGACCAAAGCGGCCGACTGATTTGGCCAGTGACCACGTAGTTGGCCAAGCAGTCTACGGCGAGCTAAACGTGCGCTGTTAGTGCTGTTCTGCACTGTTTGTGAGACGCCGACCTAGTTGGAAGGGAATGCCGCACCTATCGGTGCGGCATTCCCCCTCGGCTGGTATGTAAATCGATTCGTCCACAAAACCGGCTCTTCAGAATCCAGGGTGTAGGCGGGGGACTGCCCCGACTTCCGTTGACTCTCGGGGTTGATAGGTTTCAGGCGGCTTGGAGGCCGTGATTGATGGTCTCAAACTCGACCGGAGTGAGGCGACCCAGACGGCGTTGTCGGCGCCGGCGGTGATAGGTCTTCTCGATCCAGGTCACGATCGCCAGGCGCAGTTCTTCCCGGGTGGACCAGCGCTGCCGGTCGAGCACATTCTTCTGAAGCAGGGCAAAGAACGATTCCATGGCGGCGTTGTCGGCGCACGCCCCGACCCTGCCCATGGATCCCACGAGATCGTAGTGGGCGAGCTCGTGGACGAATTTCCGTGCTCGAAATTGACTACCTTTGACGCCCTTCTATGTGTCAAGCGGCGATGAGGGTTTGTCCGGCTTGGCGTTGTTGGTTGCGCAGGAGGTAGTACACCTCTCGGGCGATGTAGCGCTTGAGGCACCTGAGGATCTCGGGGTTGGAGTGGCCCTCGGCCTTCTTCCGGGCCACGTAGGCCTTCGTCACCGGGTCCAGGCGCCAGCGCACGACCGCAATCATGTGCAGGGCGCTGTTGGCGGAGCGGTCCCCGCCCCGGTTGAGTCGGTGCCGGGTGGTCTTGCCCGAGGACGCCGGCAACGGTGCCACCCCGCAGAGCATGGCGAAAGAGGCCTCGCTGGTGAGCCGGTCGGGGTTGTCCCCGGCGGTGATCAGCAGCTGTGCCGCGGCCTCGTAGCCGATGCCCGGGCGGGTGAGCAGGTCCGGGGCGAGCTCCTCGACCAGGGCGTGCATGAGCTGCTCGAGGTCGGCGATCTCGTCGTGGAGTTCCAGGTAGCGCCGGGCCATGGACTTCAGCGCGATCCGTGTGGCCACTACGGGATCCCGGAACCCGGTAGCGTCCGGTCGCCAGGCGGCCAGGGTGCGGATCAGCTGCATCCGAGTGAGGTTGCGCAACTGGTCACGCAGCTCGTCCGGGGCGGAGACGATCTGCATCTGGATCAACTGCAGGGCGGTGCGCCGGGCGTGGATGGCGGACTTGCGGGCGACCTTGAGCACGCGCAGGGACTCGACCATCCCATCGCGTGCCCGAGGGGTCACGGTGCGCCGGCGGGCGAAGGCGGCATGGGCGGCGTTCTGCGCGTCGATGGTGTCGTCCTTGCCGCGCCGGCGCCGGTCGGCGCGGTCACCGGTGGTGACTTCCAGGACCTCGATCCCAGCGTTCTCGAGGTGGCGCAGCAGCCCGGCACCGTAGGAGCCGGAGCACTCCACCCCGATCCGGGCGATGTCCCCGTAGGAGCGCATCCAGCGCAGCAGGGACCGGTAGCCGGCCCGGGTGGTGGAGAACGCCTGGGTGGCGATGACGGTGTCGCAGGTATCGACCACCGCGGCCATGTGCAGGTCCTTGTGGGTGTCGACCCCGCCGATCACGACCGGGGACGAGGAGCTGGTGGGATCTTTCATCGCGGGCCTCCTGGGGCCAAGCAGCAACAGTTGGTTGCCCTCGGCCGAACCAGACACCCGGACACGACAGTAATGAGACGGATTCCCGTCAGGCCCTTCTTGGGTCACGTGGTCCCGGCGAGACCGATGGGCCTCGCCGGAGGTGCTCCC
>NZ_JBISWK010000065.1:0-6094 GCF_044462205.1 Kocuria rhizosphaericola
ATCAAGGACACCTCCGACCAGCAGGTCTGGGCGTTCCTGGGCGACGGCGAGATGGACGAGCCGGAGTCGCGCGGGCTGCTGCAGCTGGCCGCCAACGACAAGCTCGACAACCTCACCTTCGTGGTCAACTGCAACCTGCAGCGCCTGGACGGGCCGGTGCGCGGCAACGGCAAGATCGTCCAGGAGCTCGAGGCCTTCTTCCGCGGCGCCGGCTGGAACGTCGTCAAGGTCCTCTGGGGCCGCGAGTGGGACCAGCTGCTCGCCAAGGACGAGGACGGCGAGCTCGTGCGGATCATGAACGAGACCCTCGACGGCGACTTCCAGACCTACAAGGCGGAGTCCGGCGGGTTCATCCGCGACCACTTCTTCGGCAAGTCCCCGGCCACCAAGGAGCTCGTCGCGGACATGTCCGACGACGAGATCTGGGAGCTCAAGCGCGGCGCGCACGACTACCAGAAGGTCTACGCCGCCTACAAGGCCGCGACCGAGCACGAGGGCCAGCCGACCGTGGTCCTGGCGCAGGGCGTCAAGGGCTACGGGCTGGGCAGCCACTTCGAGGCCCGCAACGCGACCCACCAGATGAAGAAGCTGACCATGGAGGACCTCAAGGCCTTCCGGGACCACCTCCGCATCCCCATCTCGGACGAGGAGCTGGAGAGCGACCTCTACGGCGCCCCGTACTACCACCCCGGCAAGGACTCGCCGGAGATCAAGTACCTGCTCGAGCGCCGGAAGGAGCTCGGCGGCTTCGTCCCGGACCGCCCGCACGACCAGCACGAGATCGCCATGCCGTCCGACGACGCGTACCGGTCCGCGAAGAAGGGCTCCGGCAAGCAGATGGCGGCCACCACCATGGCCTTCGTCCGGGTCCTGAAGGACCTCCTGCGGGAGAAGGAGTTCGGCCACCGGATCGTGCCCATCGTCCCCGACGAGGCTCGGACCTTCGGCATGGACTCGTTCTTCCCCACGGCGAAGATCTACAACCCCAACGGGCAGAACTACCTCTCGGTGGACCGGGAGCTGATGCTCGCCTACAAGGAGTCCCCGCAGGGCCAGATCCTGCACGCCGGGATCAACGAGGCCGGCTCCGTGGCGGCGTTCACCGCCGCGGGCACCGCCTACGCCACCCACGGCGAGCCGATGATCCCGGTCTACATCTTCTACTCGATGTTCGGCTTCCAGCGCACCGGGGACTCCTTCTGGGCCGCGGCCGACCAGATGGCCCGCGGGTTCATCATCGGGGCCACCGCCGGGCGCACCACGCTCACCGGCGAGGGCCTCCAGCACGCCGACGGCCACTCCCCGCTGCTGGCCGCGACCAACCCCGCGGTGGTCTCCTACGACCCGGCCTACGGGTACGAGATCGCCCACATCGTGCGCCGCGGCCTCGAGCACATGTACGGCACGGGCGACGAGGACCACAACGTCATGTACTACCTGACGGTCTACAACGAGCCGTACCAGCAGCCGCCCGAGCCGGAGGGCGTCGACGTCGAGGGCATCCTGAAGGGCATCTACCTGCTCAAGCCCGCCGAGAACGAGGGGCCCCGCGCCCAGCTGCTCGCCTCCGGCGTGGCCGTGCCGTGGGCCCTCGAGGCGCAGAAGCTGCTCGCCGAGGACTGGGGCGTCTCCGCCGACGTGTGGTCGGTGACCTCCTGGGTCGAGCTGCGCCGCGACGGCCTGGCCGCCGAGAAGGACGCGTTCCTCAACCCCGGCGACGGGACGCGGACCCCCTTCGTGGCCCAGCAGCTGGCCGGGGCCACGGGCCCGGTCGTGGCCGTCTCGGACTTCAGCGCGGACCTCCCGGACAAGATCCGCCAGTTCGTGCCGAACGAGTTCGCCTCCCTGGGCGCCGACAGCTTCGGCTTCTCGGACACCCGCGCCGGCGCCCGTCGGCACTTCAAGATCGACTCCCACTCCATGGTGGTCCGTGCCCTGGAGATGCTCGCCAAGCGCGGCGAGGTCGACTGGCGCGCTCCCGGTGAGGCGATCGAGAAGTACGCCCTGAACGACGTGACCGCCGGCACCTCCGGCAACGCGGGCGGCGACGCCTGAGCCGAGCCCTCCGGCGCACCACGGCGCCCCGCCCACCCGCGGCCGGGTGGGCGGGGCGCCGTGGTCGTTCCCGGGTCCGGAGGCGGTGATCCGGTGCTCTAAGCTCGGATGCATGGCTGGACAGGACGGGAACTCCACGACGCGCTGGCTGCGCCCCTCGCGCAGGCGCTCCACCGACCGCCACCGTCCCGTCGCTCCGCCTCACCCCCGCACGCTCGAGAACCTCAAGGCGAACCTCGGCGCGATCTCCACGGTCGCGACCCGGCGCCTCGAGACGGACCTCGGCTGGTTCGAGGAGCTGCGCGCCGACGAGCGCTCCGAGCTGGGTCTCGTGGCCCAGCGGGGCATCTCCTCGTTCGTGCGCTGGTACGAGGACCCGGAGGAGCCCCTGTGGGTGCTCACCCAGGTCTTCCGGGGGGCGCCCACGGACCTGACCCGCTCCATCTCCCTCCAGCACGCCCTGCAGCTGCTGCGGATCGTCGTCGACGTCGTGGAGGAGAAGGTCCCCGAGCTCGCCAAGCACCACGACGAGGCCGCGCTGCGGGAGGCCGTGCTGCGCTACTCGCGGGAGATCGCCTTCGCCGCCGCCGACGTCTACGCCCGCGCGGCCGAGAACCGCGGGTCGTGGGACGCCCGGCTGGAGTCCCTCGTGGTCGACGGGATCCTGCGGGGCGAGCACTCCGACTCCCTGCGCTCCCGCGTCGCGGCCCTGGGCTGGGCGTCGTCGGGCCCGGTCACCGTGCTCACGGGCTCCGCGCCCGAGGCGGCCGGCCCGTCCACCGTGGCCCGGCTGCGGCGGCTGGCGGGCCGCTACGCGCAGGACTCCCTCGTCTCCATCCAGGGCGACCGGCTCCTGCTCATCCTCGGAGGGCTGTCCGACCGGGACCTCGCCCTCGAGAAGCTGACCGCCGCCTTCGGGCCGGGTCCGGTGGCCTACGGCCCGGAGTCCCCCTCGGTCTTCGCGGCGGGCCGGTCCGCCCGGCTCGCCCACGCCGCCCTGTCGGTGGCGCCGGCCTGGCCCGCGGCACCCCGCCCCGTGCACTCCGAGGACCTGTGGCCGGAGCGGGCGATGGCCGGTGACGAGAACGCGCGCACGGCGATGGTCGAATCGGTGTACCGTCCGCTGACGCGCTCCGCGACCGGGCTCGTGGAGACGCTGTCGGCCTACGTCTCCGTGGGCCACTCCCTCGAGGCCACCGCCCGGGAGCTGTTCGTGCACGCCAACACGGTGCGCTACCGGCTGCGCCGGATCAGCGACCTGACCGGCTGGGACCCCCTCGTCCCCCGCGACGCGTTCGTGCTGCACTGCGCCCTCCTGGCCGGCCGGCTCGAGGACTCGTGCGCACCCATCGACACGTCCGCCCCCGCTGTGGGGCCCGTCTTGTAGCATCCCTACAAACACCGCCGCCGGGCTTGGTGGCCTCCGGGCCACCGCCCGGCGGCGCATCCTTGCGAAGCTGTAGCGGTGATCGCGATCGTCTGCCCCGGACAGGGCTCCCAGAAACCCGGCTTCCTCACCGAATGGCTCGCCCTCGACGGCGTCCGCGCCCACCTGGAGGAGCTGGGCGAGGCCGCGGGGCTCGACCTCGTGCACTACGGCACCGAGGCCGACGAGGACACCATCAAGGACACCGCGGTGGCCCAGCCCCTCATCGTGGCCGCGGGACTCGTGGCGGGCCGGCTGCTCGGCGACCGGATCGGCCCCGGACGGGACGACCTGCTCTTCGCGGGGCACTCAGTCGGTGAGATCACCGCCTCCGCCCTGGCCGGCGCCCTCACCGAGGCCGACGCCATGGCCTTCGTGCGCACCCGGGCCAACGCCATGGCCGAGGCGGCCGCAGCCGTCCCCACCGGCATGAGCGCGGTGCTCGGCGGCAAGGAGGACGAGGTCCTCGCCGCCATCGAGGCCGCGGGTCTGACGGCCGCCAACGCCAACGGGGGCGGGCAGACCGTGGCCGCCGGGACCCTCGAGCAGCTGGCCGCCCTCGCGGACCGACCTCCGGCCCGCGCCCGCGTGATCCCCCTCAAGGTCGCCGGCGCCTTCCACACCGAGCACATGGCACCCGCCCTCGAGCCCCTGCGCGAGCTCGTCCCCCGGCTCTCGCCGGCCGACCCCGTGCACCCGCTGCTCTCCAACGCCGACGGCGCGCCCGTGGCCGGCGGCGCCGCGAACCTCGAGGCGCTCGTGGCCCAGGTCTGCCGGCCGGTGCGCTGGGACCTGTGCACGCGCACGCTCCTGGAGCGCGGCGTCGAGCAGGTGCTCGAGCTGCCCCCGGCGGGAACCCTCGTGGGTCTGGCCAAGCGCGGGATGAAGGGCGTCCCGGCCCTCGCCGTGAACTCCGCGGCGGAGCTGGAGCAGGCCAGGAGTATTCTTGACTGACGTCCGCGCGCACCCCGTGCGCCGCCCGTCCCGAGGCCGGAGCACCCGTTCCGCCCAGCCCAGCCGGCCCGTCCGCCGCGCCCGGCCGCACGAAGGAGCAACGACCCCTGTGGTGACCCTCAAGCAGCAGCAGACCAACGCGCACTCCCGGATCCTCGGCCTGGGCGTCTACCGGCCGGACGTGGTCGTGACCAACGACGACGTCTGCGAGTGGATCGAGTCCTCGGACGAGTGGATCCAGCAGCGCACCGGCATCAGGACCCGGCACCGCGCCGCCGAGGACGTGAGCGTCCTCGACATGTCCGAGCACGCGGCGCGGGAGGCGCTGGCCGACGCCGGCATCGAGGCCTCGCAGCTCGGGGCGGTCATCGTGTCGACGATCTCCTTCCCCTACCTCACCCCGTCAGCCGCCGCGGCCCTGGCCGATCGGCTGGGTGCCACCCCGGCGCCGGCCTTCGACATCTCGGCCGCCTGCGCGGGCTACTGCTACGGCATCGCCCAGGCCGACGCCCTCGTGCGCTCCGGAGCCGCCGACCACGTGCTGGTCATCGGCGTGGAGAAGCTCTCCGACGTCATCGACAACAGCGAGCGCTCCATCTCGTTCCTGCTCGGCGACGGCGCGGGCGCCGTGGTCATCGGTCCCTCCTCCACCCCCGGCATCGGTCCGTCCGTGTGGGGCTCCGACGGCTCCAAGTGGGACGCCATCCGGATGACCCACCCGCTCACCGACGTCCGGGCGGTGGAGCAGGGGCGCGAGCGCACCCAGTCGCCCGACCTCGTCGACCCGGAGACCGGGGAGATGCGCGAGGACGCCACCCTCTGGCCGACCCTGCGCCAGGACGGCCAGACGGTCTTCCGCTGGGCCTCGTGGGAGGTCGCCAAGCGCGCGCAGGAAGCCATGGACGTGGCCGGGGTGAAGCCCGAGGACCTGAGCGCCTTCATCCCCCACCAGGCGAACATGCGGATCATCGACCAGATGGCCAAGACGCTCAAGCTCCCCGACTCCGTGATCATCGCCCGGGACATCGCCGACTCCGGCAACACGTCCGCCGCGTCCGTGCCCCTGGCCACGCACCGCCTGCTCGCCGAGCACCCGGAGCTGTCCGGGAAGCTGGCCCTGCAGATCGGCTTCGGCGCCGGCCTCGTCTACGGGGCGCAGGTCGTCGTCCTCCCCTGACCTCCGCCGGCACGCGGGCCGTCCCCCGGCCCGGCCCACGTGTCGGTGCCGCCGCGGGGCCCTGCGAGTCGTCGTAGGGTTGAACCGCACACCCGATGTCCCCCGGCAAGGCCCTCCGGCCTGACCGGGACAGATGCACCCGGCACCTGCCCGGGGGCGCCCGTCACCACCGGCTGCTCCGGCAGCCGCAGAGAAAGGAAGCCACCATGGCGAGCAAAGAAGAGATCCTGACCGGCCTGGCCGAGATCGTGAACGAGGAGACCGGTCTCGAGACCGAGGCCGTCCAGCTGGACAAGTCCTTCACCGAGGACCTCGACATCGACTCCATCTCGATGATGACCATCGTGGTCAACGCCGAGGAGAAGTTCGACGTGACGATCCCCGACGAAGAGGTCAAGAACCTCAAGACCGTCGAGGACGCCGTCAACTTCATCGACAACGCCCAGGCCTGATCCGGCCGGTCGGTGCGCGGCGCGGCGGAC
>NZ_JBISWK010000066.1:0-28820 GCF_044462205.1 Kocuria rhizosphaericola
GACCGCAGGATCCGCCGCGCCGCACCGACCCGCGACCGGGCGGGCCGCCCGCCGCTTCACCCCAGGACACGAGGAAGTGCAGTCATGACCCGCAAAGTAGTCGTCACCGGTCTCGGTGCCACCACCCCGATCGGTGGTACCGTCCCCGAGCTGTGGCGCAACGCCACCACGGGCGTCTCCGGTGTCAGAGCCATCGAGCACGACTGGGTGGACACCTACGATCTGGGCGTGCGGATCGCCGCGCCCGTCTCGACCCCCGCCGGCGAGGTGCTCACCCGGGTCGAGGCCAAGCGTCTGGACCCCTCCGGGCAGCTGTCCGTCATCGCCGCCCGTGAGGCGTGGGCCGACGCCGGGTTCTCCGGCAGCACCGCCGAGAACTCCGACGAGGTCGATCCGGACCGCTTCGCCGTGGCCTTCGGCACCGGCATCGGCGGGGTCTGGACCCTGCTGGACGCCTACGACACCCTCCAGAAGCGCGGCGCCCGGCGCGTCATGCCCCTCACGGTCCCGATGCTCATGCCCAACGGCAACGCGGCGGCCGTCGGCATGGACCTCAAGGCCCGTGCCGCGTCCATCACCCCCGTCTCGGCGTGCGCCTCGGGCACGGAGGCGTTCTACCAGGGCATGAACCTGATCCGATCCGGCAAGGCCGACCTCGTGGTGGTCGGCGGCGCCGAGTCCGCCATCCACCCCGTGACCATCGCGGCGTTCTCCTCGATGCAGGCGCTGTCGAAGCGCAACGACGAGCCCGAGCGTGCCTCCCGGCCCTACGACACCGCCCGTGACGGGTTCGTGATGGGCGAGGGCGCCGGCGCCGTGGTGCTCGAGTCGGAGGAGCACGCCCGCGCCCGCGGCGCGCGCGTCTACGCCGAGCTCGCCGGCGCCGGGCTCACCTCGGACGCCTACCACATCACCGCCCCCGACGAGGAGGGCCGCGGAGCGGCCCGTGCCCTCGAGGAGGCCATGGAGACCGGGGAGTTCGGTCCCGGCGACGTCAGGCACGTCAACGCCCACGCGACCTCGACGCCCAAGGGCGACGCCCCCGAGGCCGGCGCCCTGCGCCGTGCCTTCGGCTCGGCCGTGGACGACATGTGCGTCTCGGCGACCAAGTCGATGACGGGTCACATCCTGGGCGGCTCGGGCGCCGTGGAGGCCGTCCTCACCGTGCTCGCCGTCCACCACCGCACCGCGCCGTGCACCATCAACCTGGAGAACCAGGACCCGGAGATCGATCTCGACGTCGTCACGGACGCCCGCGACCTTCCCTCCGGCGAGTTCGTGGCCGTGTCCAACTCCTTCGGCTTCGGGGGCCACAACGCGGTCGCCGCGTTCCGCACCGTCTGAGCGCACGCCCGTGGAACCCGCGCCGTCGGGGGCACGAGGAGGGCCGTCCCGCNGGGACGGCCCTCCTCGTGCCGCGGACCCCGTTCCCCCGGAGGCGGGGCGGGCCCGCGGCCGATCAGCCGACGCGGTGCAACCAGCGCACCGGGGCGCCCTCCGCGGCGTGCCGGAACGGTTCGAGCTCCTCGTCCCAGGCCTCTCCCAGGGCCAGCGAGAGCTCGTTGATGACGAGCAGCGGGTTTCCGGCCGCCGTCTCGTAGGCGTAGCGGATCCGGTCCTCGGAGACCATGATGTTGCCGGCGGCGTCGGTGGTCGCGTGGAAGATCCCGAGGTCGGGGGTGAAGGACCAGCGGGCCCCGTCGTGGCCACGGCACGGGTTCTCGGTCACCTCGAACCGGAGGCGGCCCATCGTGCGCAGCGCCGAGGCGAGGAGGGCACCGGTGCCGGCCGGCCCGGACCACTCCAGCTCGGCGCGCACGGAACCGGGCTCGGCGTTCTGCTGGGTCCACTCGAGCTCCGTGCGCTGGCGCGCGACCGACTCCAGAGCCCACTGGATGTGCGGGCACAGCGCTCGTGGAGCCGAGTGCACGTAGAGCACTCCGCGCGTGGTGGGTGAAGACATGACCTGTTCCTCCGTCGTGTAGGTACGTCTTCCCCAACGCCCTGCACGGAAGCGGTCCCACCCGTGGGGTGCGGCGAGCGCGCCGCCCCCGGATGATGCTGTTGTCCGGGCTCCCGTGCCACCGCGGGGATTCGAGGCCCGCACGGCGTCCGGTCACCCCGGTGCCGCACCCGTCGTTCCGTCCGGTTCCGAGCTCGTTGCCGTGTCCGGGACGTCGAGTACAATACGCCACTCATTCAACTGCAAACATTCCACGGGCGTCAACCCGGGGCACCATGTTGCCCCCGGGGTCCCCGGCCTCCGCGCCCGTCAGGCCCGCGGATGGGCCTGACGGTAGACCGTCCCGAGGCGGTCCACGGAGACGTGCGTGTAGATCTGGGTGCTCGCCACGGAGGCGTGGCCCAGCAGCTCCTGCACCGTGCGCAGGTCGGCGCCGCCGTCCACGAGATGCGTGGCCGCCGAGTGCCGCAGGGCGTGGGGACCCCTCGCGGCGGTGTCGGGGACGGCGCCGAGCTCACGCTCGACGACCCGCCGGACCTGCCGGGCGTCGATCCGCCCGCCCCGGGAGCCGAGGAACAGCGCCGGACCGCTGCCCACCGAGGCCAGGACCGGCCTGCGGGTCAGCCAGAGCTGCAGCGCCTCGTCGGCGGGGCGGCCGAAGGGCACCGTGCGCTCCTTGTCGCCCTTGCCGACCACCCTGAGCACGCGCCGGGAGCGGTCCACGTCGTCGACGTCGGCGCCCGTGAGCTCGCCCACGCGGGCGCCGGTGGCGTAGAGGAGCTCGAGGAGGGCCCGGTCCCGGGCGACGAGCGCAGCGTCCGTCCCGCCGGTCCCGGGCGCGGTGGACCGCGCGGCGAGGTCGTCGAGCAGCTCCCGCAGCCCGTCGGCGGGCACGACGTCCGGGAGGTGGCGCCGGCGCCGCGGGGCGACGAGCCGCAGGCTGGGATCGGGGCCCACGAGGCCCGTGGCGGCGGCCCAGCCGAAGAACCCGCGGACCGACGCGGTCCAGCGGGCCATGGACGAGCGGCCCGCTCCCTCGGCGTGCCGGGCGGCCAGCCACGCCCGGAGCATGTCCAGCTCCACGGCTGCCGGCGCGGCGACCCCGTACCGGTCGTGCAGCCAGGTGAAGAGGGCGCGGAGGTCGCCCGCGTAGGCGTCCACGGTGCGGGGACTGCGGGCCAGCTCGTGCACCAGGTGGTCCGTGTACCGCTCCAGGGCGCGGACCACGGCCGTGGGCAGCGCGGCGGCGTCGCTCGTCATGGGGCGAGTCTAGCGACGGCGGCGCCACCCCTCCCCCGCCCCCTCGGCCAGGCCCCGCTCCTCGAGCCGGCGCAGCCCGCCCAGCACCTCGCGGGCGGACAGCCCCGCGACGCGGGAGAGGTGGTCCGGGCGGCTGCGCACCGTCAGGGGCAGGGCGTCGAGGAGCACGCGGTCGCGGTCCGAGAGGCCGTCCACGACGGACGCCGGGGCGGGGCGCTCGGGAGCCGGCGCCGCCCCCAGGGGCTGGATGAGCTCGAGCACCTCGTCGACGTCCGTGACCAGCACGGCGGTGCCCTCCCGCACGAGCCGGTGGCAGCCGGCGGAGGTGCCGGCGTGGACGCTGCCGGGCACCGCGCCCACCGGGCGGCTGAGCCCGTCCGCGTGGTGGGCGGTGTTCTGCGCGCCCGACCGCCACCGGGCCTCGACCACCACCGTGCCGGCCGAGAGGGCGGCGATGATCCGGTTGCGCTGGAGGAAGCGGTAGCGGCTGGGCGTGCACCCGGGGGCGACCTCGGCCAGCAGCAGACCCGCGGCCTCGACCGCGCGGAGCAGCTCCTGGTTGCCGGGCGGATAGAGGCGGTCGATCCCGCACGCCATGACCGACACCGTGGCCGGGTGCGCGGTGCCGGTGGCCAGCGCGGCCGAGTGGGCGGCCTCGTCGATGCCGTGGGCACCGCCGGAGACCACCGTCCAGCCGCGGGCGGCCAGAGCGCCGGACAGGTGCAGGGCCACCTGACGGCCGTAGGTCGAGCAGTCGCGGGAGCCGACGACGGCGACGGAGCGGGCGGCGGGGAACCCGAGGAGCCGGCGGTCGCCGCGGCCCCACAGGCCCACCGGCTGGAAGAGGCCCAGATCGGCGAGCGCACCGGGCCAGTCGGGGTCCTCGGGGATCGCGAACCACGCTCCCGCCCGGGCTGCCGCCGCCAGGTCCTCGGCGGGGTCGAGGTCCTCCGCCCGGGGGGTCCAGCGGGCCAGGGCGCGCCGGAGGTCGACCTGTCGGGGACCGTATCCGGTCTCGGCGGCGGCCCGGACGAACACGGGGTGCTCCGCGGCCCCGATGGGACGCGCCCCGGTGGCGATCTCGAGCGCGGCGGCCGGTCCGAGCGCCGCCAGCAGCAGCATCGCGGTGGGGTCCGTGGGCTCCACGAGCCGGGACAGTCCGGCCCGGGCCAGGAGCAGTGGGTCGTGGCCGGGGCGTGGTGCGGGCGGGGCGCAGCGCATGGCGGGGTCCTCCGGTCGAGGGCGGGGCGGTGGTCAGGCCGGCACGAGGGAGCGGAAGTACAGCGCGGTGTCGACGTCGTCGAGGACCGGGACGCCGCGGCCCTCGAGGTCGGCCAGCGTCCAGGCGACCCGGAGCACCCGCTGATGACCGCGGGCGGTCAGGGAGCCGCGGTCCATGGCCCGCTCCAGCGGCGCGGTGACCTCGCGCGGTGGGCGCAGGGCGCCGTGCAGGAGGCTGCCCCCGAGCTCGGCGTTGGTGCGCAGGCCCAGGGCGCGAAGGCGTTCGGCCTGGGCCGCCCGCGCCCGGGCGACGCGCACGGCGATCTCCGCCGTGGCCTCCCCCTGCCCCGCCCCGGCGGCCAGCTCCCCGTAGGACACCTTCGGGACGGCGATCTGCAGGTCCACCCGGTCCAGCAGCGGACCGCTCAGCTTTCCGAAGTAGCCGCGGCGCATCCGCGGGGTGCACGTGCAGTCGGCGCCGCGTCCCCCGGACTGGCCGCACGGACAGGGGTTCGCCGCGAGCACCAGCTGGAAGCGGGCCGGAAAGACCGCCGAGGCCGCGGACCGGTCGATCCTGACCCGGCCGTTCTCGAGGGGCTGGCGCAGCGCGTCGATCACCCCGCGGTCGAACTCGGGGGCTTCGTCGAGGAACAGGACGCCGCGATGCGCCCGTGAGGCGGCGCCGGGCCGCGGGATCCCGGCCCCGCCCCCGAACAGGGCGGCCGTGGAAGCCGTGTGGTGCGGCGCCTCGAACGGGGGGCGCCGGATCAGGGCGGTGCACCGTCCTGCGGCCGCGTTGAGGGAGTGGATGGCCGTGACCTCCATCGCGGCGTCGTCCTCGAGGTCCGGCAGCAGGCCGGGGAGCCGCTCGGCGAGCATCGTCTTGCCGGAGCCGGGCGGGCCGACCATGAGCAGGTGGTGCCCTCCCGCGGCGGCGATCTCCAGGGCCAGGCGGCCGTCGGCCTGCCCGGCGACGTCGGCGAGGTCCGGCGCGGCGTGGGACGCGGCGTGGGGCGCGGGATCCGGCACGACCCCGTCCGGCACGGCTCCGCCCCGGACGTCCCTGCCCGGCACGGAACCCACGGGTGCCGGGCGGCGCAGCCGCGCGGGATCGGCCCCCGCGGCGGCGAGCACCTCGGCGAGGCAGGCGAACCCCTCCACCCGTGCGCCGGGGACCAGCGCCGCCTCCGCGGCGTTGGCGGCCGAGACGACGATCCGGTCATGCCCGGCGCGCACCGCCGCCATGACCGCCGGCAGGATGCCGCGCACCGGCCGCAGCGCACCGTCCAGGCCCAGTTCCGCCAGGAAGACCGTCGGTCCGGTCGCGGGCACGTCACCGGCGGCCTGCAGGGCGCTCAGGACGATGGCGAGATCGAACAGGGATCCGCGCTTGGGCAGGGTCGCCGGCGTCAGGTTGACGGTGAGCTTGCGCGGGCTCAGGGGCATCCCGCTGTTGCGCGCCGCCGCCCGGAGCCGTTCCCTCGCCTCGTTGAGCGCGGCGTCCGGCAGGCCCACGATGCAGAACGCCGGGAGGGTCTGGCCGATGTCCGCCTCGACCTCCACCATCGACCCGTCCAGACCGACCAGGGCCACCGCCCACGTGCGCGCGAAGCCCATCACCGCACCCCCGTGGTGGGCACGAGCGGATCCGGTGGGCGGGGAGCTGGGGCGGTGGACGGAACGTCACGGCGACGGTGCATGGGGACCTCCTGGTCCCCATGCTGGGCGACCCGGCGCCGGACGGCGGCCCTGCGCGCCGGGTCGTGGAGAAGAGCGCCGGATCAGGCCTGCTCGGTCCCGCTGGGGAGCGAGGGTTCCGGCGTGGCAGTGGCCGGGGCCGACGGGGCGGTCGACGGAGTCGCGGTCGAAACCGAAGGCGAAGGCGTAGGCGAGGGCTCGGGGGCCGGAGGCCAGTTCGGGCGCCTGGAGGAGGGATTGCGGGTCGGCGACCCGCCGACCGTGGTGCCGCCGCCCTCGGTCGCGCCCGGGGTGGCGTCCTCACCGGTGTCGTCGTTCTGGGCGGGAGGGATCGTGTCCACGGGCGGCTGGGTGGCCGGGGGCATGGGAGGCGCCGGCTCCACGATGGGCGGGATGGGCGGGGTGGGCGGACTGGGCGCCGGTGCCGGAACGGCCGGCGGCTCGGCCACCGGGGCGCAGGCCGCGGTCCAGGCGGTCTGCTGTGCGGGACCGGCCGGCTGGGCCGGGTCCGAGCAGTCCGGCACGTACACGGGCTCGGCGTCGGGGACCGGTGCGGGTTCGGCCGTGGCCGGCGCGGCCGGCGCCCGCGGGGGCTGCGCGGCGGGCCGGGCGGGTTCCGGGGCCGCCGGGGCCGGGGCCCGCTCCGCCTCGATCCGCTCCCGGGGTGCCGGGCTCGGCGCTCCGGCCCGGAACTGGCGCTGTGCCGGACCGTGCCCCACGGGGGCGGGATCCAGGGCGCGGTCGTTCGGGTACGGGGACAGCTCCACGTCGTCGAAGGTCCGCGGCAGGCTCTCGAAGTCGCCGATCATGAGCTCGCGGCCCGTGGTGCCGGCGGGGACGGAACCGGTGTACTGGTTGATCAGCTCGTGCGTGCGGGCGTCGAGCCGGGCGCCTTCCTCCGGGTCCAGCGGGGAACCGTCGGCTCTCCAGAAGCCGCCCTCCCCGGAGCGGTTCGGGTCCCAGTCCGACAGGACCTGGACGGCGGGCTCGAACGGGAACTGGCCGCCCTCGTGGCTGATCACCTTGAGGTCGTCGATCTGCACGGTGCGGGTGCCCTCGGTGTTGTCGATGTGCATCTCGACGTAGGTCACCGGTTCCACGTGCAGGTCCTGCCGCAGCTGCTCGACCTCGTCGTCCGGGGCCGGCACGGTGGGCAGGTCGAAGGTGATGACCGCGCCCTCCTCGGTGGTGAGGGCGTAGGGGCCCGGGCTGAGACCGCTGGGCGCGGTGGTCACGGTGCCGGGCTGGGCGATCGCCTCGGGCTCCGAGGCCTTCAGCACGCCGCACCCCGTGGCGGTCAGGGCGACGGCTGCGGCGAGAGCCGCGGCGCGTCGTGGAGCGGCGAGCGGTCCCGCAGCGACCACAGCACACCTCCGTCGTTCTCCCGGTCATCGACGGTTCAACATTGGCACGTCCCACGGGGCATGTCACGCAGGCCGCGGCGCGCCGCGTCTCATTGGATCTGCCGCAGGACCTCGATCTCCGGCACCCCGGTGTGTGCGAAAGTAATTGCAACGGCATCGACCCTGATCACCCGGGGGTCGCGGTCGTGGGCCCGTGCCCAGGCGGCCGCCAGGCGGTGCAGACGGACGATCTTCTGCCGCGTAATGGATTCCAGCGGATGCCCGTAACGCAGGCTCGAACGGGTCTTCACCTCGACGACGACCACCCATCCGTCGTGCTCCGCGACGAGGTCGGCCTCTCCCCGCAGTCCGTCCCGGGAGGGACGTGCGCGCCAGTTGCGCGCCAGCACGCGGTATCCCAGCGCCTCGAGGTGCGCGGCCGCCAGCTGCTCGCCGCGCGCGCCCAGCCCCTCGGCCACGGGACACCTCCCTGCTCGGCGGCCGCCCCGGCAGGAGCCGGGGCCGGAGCCCCATCGTGTGCCGCGCCGACCGGAGGCCGCGGCGGGCGGGGCGCCGTGTGCAGGGCGGATCAGGGCTCGGCGGGCCCCTCCGGCACGGGTCCCGCCGGCCCCGGCGCCGCGAAGGGGTCCGCGTGGGCGAGCTCCTCCACGTTGACGTCCTTGAAGCTCATCACGTGCACGTGCTTCACGAAACGGGCGGAGCGGTAGACGTCCCACACCCACGCGTCCTTGAGCTCCACGTCGAAGTAGAGCCCGTTCTTCGTCTCGACCGGCTCGATCCGGACCGAGTTGGCCAGGTAGAAGCGCCGGTCCGTCTCCACCACGAACTGGAACAGCCCGGCGACGTCCCGGTACTCCCGGTACAGCTGCAGCTCGAGGTCCGTCTCGAAGTTCTCGAGTTCTTCGGCGCTCATGTCGTCCCGTCTCCGATCGTGCGCGGCCCGGCCGCGGTCGGCGCCTGCGTCAGGCGCCAGCTCAGCCGGTGGTGCGGCGTGGTCCCGTGCTCCTCGAGGGCGCGGCGGTGCCGGACGGCGCCGTAGCCCTTGTTGCTGTCCCAACCGTACTGCGGCCACCCGGCCGAGAGCTCTCCCATGATCCGGTCCCGCTCGACCTTCGCGAGCACGCTGGCGGCCGCGACGGACGCACACGTCATGTCCGCCCTGACGCGGGTCACGACCGTGCCGACCCACTCGTGCGCCTCGTGCTCGCCCCCCGCGGGAACGGGGTCGCCGAAGAGCGTGCCCGCTCCGGGCTCCGAGAGCCAGTCGTGGCCGCCGTCCAGGAGCACGACGTCGGGAGGTGCTCCCCGTTGCGCCGCGGCCGCGATCGCCCGGCGTCCGGCGAGGCGCAGGGCGGCCGTCAGCCCGAGTCCGTCGATCTCCTGGGGCGAGGCGTGGCCGACGCCACCGGAGGCGCACCACTCGAGGATGCGCGGGACGAGCGCCTCGCGCCGGGCGGGGGTGAGCAGTTTGCTGTCCCGCAGCCCGGGAACGCCGCGCCGGGTGCCGGGACGCAGGACGACCAGTCCGGCGGTCACCGGCCCGGCGAGGGCCCCGCGGCCCACCTCGTCCATCCCGCCCACGAGGCGCGCACCCGCCTCCTGCAGGGAACGCTCGGCGCCGAGCCCCGGAGCCCTGCCCCGGGGCGGCGCCGTCCGCCGGGCCGGCCGGGGCTCAGGAACCACCGGCGGACCGGTCGGGGACATCCGCGAAGACCTCGCCCGGGTTCTGCAGGAGCTGGAACCGGTCGAGCGGCCAGGCGATGACGAACGCGGTGCCCACGACGTCGTCGTGGCTGATGAACGTGCCGTTCTCCGCGATCTCGGCCAGGTGGACGCGGGCGTCGGCGGACGCGTCCCGGTGGTCGCCCAGCACGAAGTAGTGGTTCTCCGGGACCTCGACCTCGAACTCGAGCTCCGAGGGGGCGGACCCGGGGAACAGGTAGGCGTCCCGCTCCTCGAGGGCCTCCCCGTTGACCGTGATCCGTCCCGAGGCGTCGCAGCAGGTCACGGTGTCGCCCCCGACCCCGATGACGCGCTTGATGAGGTGCTGGTCCGTGCGGTCGGGCAGCACGCCGACGAAGGCCAGTGCGTCGTAGACGGCGTCGGTGGGCCCGCCGCCGCTGTCGGGCTGCGGGGGCAGCCAGCCCTTGGCGTCCTCGAACACGACGATGTCCCCGCGCTCGAGGGGGCCGAACGTCGGCTCGACCACGTTGACGAAGATGCGGTCGTTGAGCTGGAGGGTGTTCTCCATGGAGCCGGACGGGATGTAGAAGCCCCGCACGAGCAGGGTCTTCACGACGAAGGCGATGAGCACGGCCCAGACCAGCACGAGGAGGATCTCCCGGGCCGAGCCCCAGATCGTGTCCGGGCGCTGCTTGCGGGAGCGTCCGCCCGCCGCGCGGCGGCTGCCGCGGCGCGGGGACGCCGGGTCCTGACCGCCCTCGGGTCCGTCGAGAGGCGCGGCGGAGCGCTCCGCGTCGGCGGTGGGCGCTGCTGGGACGGGAACGGGGGCGTCGCCGGGGACGCCGTCGTTCTCCTGGGGCACGCCGTCGCCGGCGGGCTGGGTCCTGTCGGCCACTGCTCTCGTCCTTCCTGGGCGGACGCCGGTGGGCGTCCGGATCCGGATCCGTGCGGATCGCGTCAGAGCTGCCCGGCCCGGTCCCAGGGCCACAGAACAGCAAGGGGTTCTCCGATGACCTTATCCGCTCGGACGAGTCCGCCACCTGGCGCGCCGAGCAGATCGCGAGAGTCCACGGAGACCGAACGGTGGTCGCCCATCAGCCAGAGCCGGCCCTCGGGGACCACCACGATGAACTCGACGTCGCTGGGGGGGTCGCCGTCCAGGACGTAGTCCTCGGTGATCTCCTCGCCGTCGACCTCGAGGCGCCCGGAGGGACCGCAGCAGGCGACGGTGTCCCCGGGGGCTCCGATGACGCGCTTGAGGTACACGCTGTCCGAGCCGGTGACACCGCTCCACCGCCCGAGGGTCTGCAGGACCTGCGCGGGCCAGGGGGCGTCGCTGCGCAGAGGGGCGAAGCTGCCCCGCCCGTCGAAGACCACCAGGTCCCCCCGTTCGAGGCCGTTCCCGTCGACGAGCTTGCCCACGAGCAAGCGGTCCCCCGGCTCGACCGTCGGCTGCATCGAGTCCGAGCCGATCCAGTAGACGTCCACCACGAAGGCGCGCAGCAGACCGGTGACCAGCACGGCCGTCAGGAGGGCGAGGACGACGGAACGCCAGCCCCGAGCACGGGGCTGGCGTTCTCGCCGAACGGCGTGGGACCCGGTGGAGCGGGGGTCCCGTGCACGGGTTCCGGTGGACACCGGGTCGTGGGCCGTCCTACTTGGCGGACTTGACGGACTTGCCCGACTTCGTGGACTTGGCCGTGGTGTTGTCCCGCTTCTCGCGGATGCGGGCGGCCTTGCCGTGGCGGTCGCGCATGTAGTAGAGCTTCGCGCGGCGGACGTCGCCGCGGGTGACGACCTCGATCTTGTCGATGACCGGGGAGTGCACCGGGAAGGTGCGCTCCACGCCCACGCCGAAGGAGACCTTGCGGACGGTGAAGGTCTCGTGCACGCCGGCGCCCTGGCGGCCGAGGACGAAGCCCTTGAAGACCTGCACACGGGAGCGGCTGCCCTCGACGATGTTGACGTGCACGTTGAGGGTGTCGCCCGGACGGAAGTCGGGGACGTCGCTGCGCATGGACTTGGCGTCGAGCTGGTCGAGAATGTTCATGGTGACTCTCCTGGTGAACGCCGCAGGCCGCTCACGTGGGTCGGCACGGATCCATGGCGGCGGGCCGGTGCCCGGCCCGGGTGCGGGATCCGCAAGACGTGGTGGCGGGAGCCCCGAGCGGGGTTCCCGGGTGTCCGGCTGTTGGTCGCTCATCCCCCTGCGGCAGGGGCGTGCCCAGCAGACACACAGCTGAACATTATGCCACAGGTTCCCCGGCGGCGTCGTCCCCGGCGCGCACGACCCGTGCGCCCGCGACGACCCAGCCCGCCTCGGCGAGGACGGCGCGGTCCGCGCGGTCCAGGACGGCGGGGTCCAGGGACGCGACGAGATCGGGGCGGCGGGCGGCGGTGCGCTGCAGCTGGCGGTCCCGCCGCCACCGCGCGATCCGGCCGTGGTGGCCCGAGAGCAGGACCTCCGGGACCGGCCGGTCACGCCACAGCGCGGGCTTGGTGTAGACGGGGTACTCCAGCAGGCCGTCCGCGTGGGACTCCTCCACGAGGGACTCGGGGTTGCCGACCACGCCGGGCACGAGCCGCCCGATGGCCTCGACCATGGCCAGCACGGCGACCTCCCCGCCGTTGAGGACGTAGTCGCCGAGGCTCGTGGGACGGACCTCGAAGTGCTCACGGGACCAGTCGACGACGCGCTCGTCGATGCCCTCGTAGCGCCCGCACGCGAAGACGAGGTGCTCCCGCAGGGCCAGCTCGCGGGCGGTGGCCTGGGTGAAGACCTCGCCGGCCGGGGAGGGCACGACCAGCACCGGCCGCTCCCCCGCGCCCCCTGGGTCGGCGGCGGGCGTGGGGCCGCGGTCGAGGACGGCGCCGAGCGCCGCGGCCCACGGCTCCGGTTTCATGACCATGCCGGCGCCGCCGCCGTAGGGGGTGTCGTCCACGGTGCGGTGCCGGTCGGTCGTGAACTCGCGCAGGTCCGTCACGGTCAGCTCGAGGAGCCCCTGCTGCCTGGCCTTGCCGATGAGCGAGAGGTCCAGGGCCGAGAGGTACTCGGGGAAGATGCTGACGACGTCGATGCGCATCAGCGCCCGCCCTCCGGCGCCCCGGAGCCGGGCGCCCCGTTCTCGCGCTCTCCGCCGTCGAGCTGTCCGCCGTCGAGGCCGAGCTCGAGCAGACCCGGCGGCGGGGTCACCACGACGAAGCCGCCCTCGGGGTCGACGACCGGCACGATCTCGTCGACGAAGGGGAGCACGGCCTCGCGCCGGCCCTCGTCGAACTCGATCTCGAGCAGGTCCTGGACCGGCAGGGTGCGCAGCCCGGTGACCACGCCGATCCGCGGCCCCGAGCCGTCGCCGGGGCCGGTGCGCACCTCCAGACCGACCAGTTCGTGCTCGTACCACTCGTCGGTCCCGGGATCCTCGTCCAGCGCCTCGGCGAAGAGGCGGGCGCCGCGCAGGGTCTCGGCCCCGTTGCGGTCCGGGACCTCCTCGAGGGCCACGACGAGCACGGCCTTGTTCCAGCGCGCCCTGCGCACGGTGACCACCCCCTCGGGGGCGAGAGGGACGGACGGCTCGAGCAGCAGCCGGGTGCCGGGGGCGAATCGCTCCTCCGGGGCGTCGGTGAACAGCTGCACGGTGACCTCCCCCCGGATGCCGTGGGGCTTGCCGACGCGGGCGACCTGGACCTTCATGGTGCTCCTGGGGGTCGGCGGCCGGTCGGCCGCGGGAAGGGGGTGCGGTTGCAGTGGGAGTGGGCGGGTGTCCGGGCCGGAAAGCCGACGGTCCCCGCATCCGGTGCGGATGCGGGGACCGTGCGGGCGGCGGAGCCGGTCACCGGGACGCCCGGTGCGCGCCTCAGCGGGTGCGGTCGGTGTCGACGACGTCGATCCGGACCGGGCCGTCCTCGGCGAGCGCGCCCACGACGGTGCGCAGCGCCTTGGCCGTGCGGCCCTGACGGCCGATGACCCGCCCGAGGTCGTCCGGGTGCACCCGGACCTCGAGGGTCTCCGACCGGCGCCCGCTCTTGACACGGACGTCGACGTCATCGGGGCTGTCCACGATCCCGCGGACCAGGTGCTCCAACGCGTCGGCGAGCATGACTACTCGGCCTTCTCGGCGTCAGCCACGGGGGCGTCGTCGGACTCGGCACCGGGGGCGGCGGACTCTGCGGCCTTCTCGCCCTTCGGGGTGATCGCCTCGGGGACGATCACGGAGCCCTTGTCGGGGGCGACGAACTCGCCCTTGGGCTCGGGCCGGCGGAGGGTGCCCTCGGCGCCCTCCTCGCCCTTGAACCGCTGCAGGTCGCCGGTCACCTTCAGGATGGCGGCGACGGCCTCGGACGGCTGGGCGCCGACGCCGAGCCAGTACTGGGCCCGGTCCGAGACGACCTCGATGTAGGAGGGGTGCTCGGTCGGGTGGTACTTGCCGATCTCCTCGATGACGCGGCCGTCGCGCTTCTTGCGGGAGTCGACGACGACGACGCGGTAACGGGGATCGCGCATCTTGCCCATGCGCTTGAGACGGATCTTAACAGCCACTGGTGTGGACTCTCCTGGTTCTTGGATGAGGTGAACGCCCTGGTCTCGCTCCCGTGGGGCGGGCCGGTCACAGGGGTTCTGTGGACACGAGAAACGTGCGGCGAGAGGGACCGCACGCATCGAGTACCCGTCCAGTATGCCAGACGCCGTCAAGTCCGGCGGCACGCGGGACGCTCACTGCTCGAGGCGGGCAGCCTCCCGCCACGTGAGGGAGCGTCCGCCCTGGAACACGGCGCGCCGGTAGATCCGCTCCCCGAGGCGCAGGAGGAACCAGGCCGCGGCGAGGGCGACCGCGAGGGACAGCACGGGCTGCCACCACGCGACGCCCCCGTCCAGCATCCGGACGGGCATGGCCACCGAGGAGACGACCGGCACGAAGGACGCGGCCGTGAGCCACGCGTCCTCGGCGTAGAGGCCCACGACGAGGGCGCCGACGAGCACGGTCAGGATCGGTCCCGTGCTCGTCTGGAGGTCCTCGGAGCGGGAGGCCAGGGAGCCGAGGACCGCCCAGACGGAGGCCTGCGCGGCAAAGCCCGCCACGAAGAAGGCCACGAACCAGCCGGAGGCGGCGAGGATCCAGCCGACGTCCGCGGCGGCCCCCGTGACGTTGACGCCGACGAGGCCGACCGCGGCGTAGAGCCCGATCTGCGCGAACGCGAGCAGGGAGTTGCCGAGCACCTTGCCGTAGAGCAGCTGCCGGACCGGGACGGCAGTGGCCAGGATCTCCACGACCCGGTTCTGCTTCTCCTCGAGCACCGAGTGGGCGATGGCCAGGCCGAAGAGGATCGCGGCCAGGTAGAACAGGAAGGCGAAGACGAAGCCCATGACGATCCGCGCGGGGCCGCGATCCTGCGCGCCGGAGAGCAGCTCGGTGCGCACCTCGCCGCCTGCGGTCAGCTCCTCGGCGGTCGTCCCGGCCGCCCGGGCGTTGGCCGCGAGGGTCTCCTCGGCCACCGCCTGCTCGAGCGCCCGGGCGAGCGCGGGGTCGACGTCGTCCTTGCCGACCACCGTCCACCCGTCGAGGCCCTGCAGCAGCGCGGCGTCGGCGGCATCGTCGGCCACCTCCCGGCGGGCCGCGTCCGGGGAGGGCACGGAGTGCACGGTGAGGGTGTCGTCGCCGCTCTCGACCAGCGCCTGCCCGGCCCGTGCCGCGACGGGCGCGGCGTCGGGCGCCGCGGCGGCCAGGACGTGGTCGGCGCCGCGGCCGCCGAACAGGGCGGAGGCGGCGATCGAGCCGGCCACGAGGAGCACCGTGACCACCGTGGAGAGCAGGAAGGAGCGGTCGTGCAGCTTCACGGAGATCTCGCGGGCCGTGACGATCCACCACGGACGGGCGGTGGCCGGGCGTGAGGTCATCGGGTGACCTCCCGGTAGACGTCGGCCAGGGAGGGCACGATCTCGGCGAACTCCAGCAGCCCGCGGGGCACGGCGGCCTCGAGGACGCGGCGGCGGGCGGCGGCGTCGTCGAGCTCGAGCACCGCGGCGGGCCCGTCGACGTCGACGACCCGCACGCCCCGCAGGTCCCGAACCCACCCGGCGTCCTGCTCGCAGCGCAGCCGGTGCCGGCGGGGGCCGGTGCGGCGCAGGTCGTCGGCCGCGCCGGCGGCCAGGACCCGGCCGCCCGAGAGGACGACCAGGGAGTCGCAGAGCCGGTCGACGAGGTCGAGCTGGTGGCTCGAGAAGAGCACGGGGACCCCCTGGGCCGTGTGCCCGCGCAGCAGCTCGACCATGGAGTCCACCGCCACGGGGTCCAGGCCGGAAAACGGCTCGTCCAGCACCAGGGCGGTGGGCCCGTGCAGGAGCGCGGCGGCGACCTGCACGCGCTGCTGGTTGCCGAGGGAGAGGGACTCCAGCTTGTCCTTCCCGCGGCCGGCCAGGCCGAAGCGCTCCAGCAGCCGCCCGGCCTCCGCGAGGGCGTCGCGGCGGTCCATGCCGTGGAGCCGGCCGAGGTAGCCGAGCTGGTCGAGCACCGGCTGCTTGGGGTAGAGCCCCCGTTCCTCGGGCATGTACCCGAAGCCGGCGCGGTCCGCGGCGGTGGCCGGCCGTCCGTCCCACAGCACCTCCCCGGAGGAGACGCGCAGCACGCCCATCAGCATCCGCATGGTCGTGGTCTTGCCCGCGCCGTTCGCGCCCACGAAGCCGGTCATCCGGCCGGGCTCCACCCGGAAGGAGACGTCCTCGACCACGGTCCGGCCCCCGAAGGACCGGCTCAGGCCACGCGCCTCCAGGACGTGCCCCTCGGGGCGGCTCCGGAAGCGGGTGGTGGTCGCCGCTGGCGTGGTGCTGGTGCTCATGGGCCCGGGGTCCTCTCGGCCGGCGCGTCCGCCCGGTGGGTGCCGGGCGGCTCGCCGTCCAGCCTACGAACGCCGGGGCGCCGGGGAATCCCCATCCGGGCGGAGGGCGGACGCCCCGGCCGACGCGTTCCGGCCGGTGGTCTCCGCCGCGGGGCGGAGCCGGTTCAGCCGACCAGGCCCGCCCGGTGGGCGAAGACGACGGCCTGGACCCGGTCCCGGGAGCCCGTCTTCGCGAGGATGTTGGACACGTGGGTCTTGACGGTGGCCGGTCCGAGGAACAGCCGCTGGGCGATCTCCGCGTTGGAGAGCCCGTCCGAGACCAACAGCAGCACCTCGTGCTCCCGCTCGGTGAGGGAGTCGAGGATCCGCCGCTGCCCCGGGTCCGCCGGCGAGGGGCCGGCCGGCGCGGGAGCGGCCTCCGGGGCGGGGGCCGGGGCGTCCGTGGTCAGGGCCCGGATGACGCGCAGCGTGGCCTCGGGGGCGAGCAGCGCGTGGCCCTCCGCGACGGCGCGCACCGCCTCCACGAGGTCGTCGGGGTCGGCGTTCTTGAGCAGGAACCCGCTGGCCCCGGCGGCGAGCGCGTCGAAGAGGTAGTCCTCGCGGTCGAACGTGGTGACGATCACGACCCTGGCGCACCCCGTCCCGACGATCCGGCGGGTGGCCTCGATCCCGTCCATGACGGGCATCTGCACGTCGAGCAGGGCGACGTCCACGGCGCCGTCGCGGGCGGCGGCGACGGCCTCCGCGCCGTCGGAGGCCTGGGCGACGACCTCGATGTCGTCCTCCACGGACAGGACCATGGCGAAGCCGGAACGCACGAGGGCGTGGTCGTCGGCGAGCAGGACGCGGATCATGCCCCCGATCCTCGCAGACTCCCGTGCGCGGCGTGGACGGCGGCGTCCGGGGCGCCTCCACCCGTGCCGCCGGGTGGCAGGGGGCAGCGGGTCCGGACCCGCCAGCCGGGCCGGCCCGAGCGCGGCCCGATCTCCGCCTCCCCGCCGTGCAGGCGGACGCGCTCGCGCAGCCCCTGGAGGCCGAAACCGGTGCCGGCGGTGCCGCGGCGGGGCGAGCCGTCGTCGAGCACCTCGAGCTCGAACCACGACCCCTCCGGGCCGTGTCCGGTGCGCAGGGTGATGGACGCCGCGGTGGCCGTGGAGTGGCGGATCACGTTGGACAGGGACTCCTGGGCGCACCGGAAGGCCGACAGGCCGAGCGCCGGGGGGATCCTGTCCAGGTCACCGGGGACCTCCTCGACCGTGCGGACGTCCACCGCGAGCCCGTTGTCGGCGTGCTGCCGGGCGAGGGCGGCGATGTCGGCGAGGCCGGGGTCGGGCCGTCGCGCCGCGGCGGAGGTGCCCCCGCCGGGGCCCGGGGCGCCCTCCTCGCCGTCGGCGCGCAGCACGCCGAGCAGCTGGCGCAGCTCCCCCACCGCGGTCCGGCTGGACGCCTCGATGGTCCGCAGGGCGGTGGTGGCGGCGGCCGGGTCACGGTCCAGGACCTTGCGCGCGGCCCCGGCCTGGATGCCGATCACGGACACGTGGTGGGCGACGACGTCGTGCAGCTCCCGGGCGATGCGCAGCCGCTCGTCGACGACGGCGCGGCGGGCGATCTCCTCGGACTGCTCCCGGATCCGCTGCGCCTGGGCCGCGAGGCGGTGCTGCTGCAGCGCGGCCCGCCACGACGCGCGCCCGGCCAGCACCGCCCCGCCGAAGTACACGGCGTTCACGAGCAGGGTGAACACCGCGTAGGACGGCAGCTGGGGCAGCGGGCCGTCGACCTCGCCCAGACCGGTCAGGAAGTCCGCGTAGGCGTTGGTGACGGTGAAGGCCCCCAGCAGCCACAGGCCCATGGTCCCCACGACCACCGACATCGCGACCCACAGGGCCTGCCGGTCGCGCGACCAGGCGACGGCCGCGTAGAGCGCGGCGAAGTAGGCGCCCTGGAAGGGCAGCGTCATGGCCGCCGTGGGGCTCGCGTAGGTCAGTCCCAGGAACAGCGCGGAGGACGCGACCACGACCGGCAGCGGGAAGCGCCGGCGCAGGGCGAGGGGCACCACGATGAGCACGGTGCTGAGGTAGAAGCGCCAGGGGTCGTCCCCCTCCGCGAGCCCCGCGTAGCTGTGCACCAGCACGGACGCCAGGAGCGCGACCAGCAGGAACCCCAGGGCGGCCAGCACGTCGTTGCGCCGCTGGGCCGCCGTGGGCGCGGGGCGGGACCAGTCGGGGTCCCCGGGGTCGTTCAACCAGGCCGTGACGCGCGCCGCGAGCGGAGCGCGCCGGGCGGCCTCCGGGGCCGTGTCCTGCCGGATGTCCGGGTCCGTGGTGGGGAGCGTGCGCACGCCACCCACGGTAGCCCGCGGGATCCCCCGCGGGACTCCGCCCCGCGGGGGATCCCGAGGAGGCGCTCAGCCGCGGTGCAGCCCGAAGAAGCGGCGCAGCCGCGCCCGCGAGTCCGGGGCGGAGGGCTCCTCCGGGAGCTGGGCGGTGGGTCCGGCTGCCGGGGGCTGCTCCTCGTTCCGCCGGCGGCGCGCGCCGCGCAGGGCGGCGTAGTAGGCGCCCTCCGCGGCGGCGTCCGCGAGCAGCGCCGCGGAGAGGGTGCCGAGCACGCGCGCCCCCGCCCCGCCGCGCCGGGCCGCCCCGGCGAGTCCCACCCCGAGGGCGGTCTCGGTGCCCGCGACGGCCAGCAGGAGCTCCGGCCGGCGGACGAGGGCCCGCTGGTACCGCGCGAAGAGCCCGTCACCGGTGGGCTCGATGGTCATCCCCCGCAGCAGGGCCGAGCCCACGCCCGTGGGCTCGTAGTGCTCGGCGCCGTCGGTCCCCGCGAGCTCCCGGCGGCCCTCCACGACCTTGGCGGCGAGCACGGGCAGGCCCAGCAGCTGCAGGACGGACTCCAGGACCAGGTCGGTGGACTCCCCCTGCACGTAGTTGCGCAGCCGGTTGGTCTCGGCCGGGTCGAGGTCGAAGACGGAGGCCACGGACTCGAGCTGCAGGTCCGAGGTGCCCCCGGAGCACAGCCGGACGAGGTCGCGCTCGAACCGGGCGGCCGGGGTCTCCTCGGCCTCGACGGACACCCCGCCCGCGGGGAGCCACTCGGGGCCCCACTCGAGGGCGCACACGGCGTCGGCCGCCTCGAGCTCGGTGACGGACGCGGGGTCCTCCCCGGCGAGCAGGACCTCGAAGGAGCGGGTGGCCCCGTCCGAGGACAGCGCCACGGCGGTCTCGGCGAGACCGGTGCGCACGGCCCAGAAGTCGACCTCGGCGTCGAAGACCACCACGGACCAGCCGTGCCGGGACACGGCGGTGAACCCGGTGCCGGACAGGGCCGCCAGCACGGGCAGCTCGGGGGCGTCCAGGCGCACGAGCAGCACGCGGCGCAGCCCGGGGTGCTCGGGCCGGAGCTGCTGGCCGGTCATCCGCGCGAGGGTCGCGGAGAGCTCGTCGAGGGTGCACCCGGGCTCCACGGAGCCGTCCTCGGCGGCCTGGGCCAGCCGGCCCTCGGCGTCGGCGAGGAACATCAGCTGCGTGGCCCGGGGGCCCTCGGCGTAGGCGCTGATCAGGCGGTGGTGGGCGATGATCCTGCGCATCCCCTCGCAGGTGGGGCGCAGCCCGGAGCCGTCGGACGCGGTGGCCTCCGTCGCGCACAGCACCGTGGCGGGGACCAGGTCCCACGCGGAGGTGGGGGATGCGATGTCGTCGGCGGGGAGTGAGGTCATGGCGTCCATGCTACGCCGTCGCGGTGGACGGCCCAGGGGGCCGGGGACCGTTCCCGGGGCGCCCGTCCGCTCAGCGGGGCCCGTCGACGAGCTCGGCCGTGGTCCCGTCCTCGAGGGCTGCCAGACCCGCCCGCAGGCGCCGGGCCAGCGCGGGCCGCAGGTACCGGTCCAGCTCCGCGGGGTCCGTCCAGCGGTGGCTGAGCAGCTCCTCCTCCTGGATCGTGATGGGCGTGTCGGCGTCGATGACGCCGCCGTCGTAGACGAAGGAGACCGAGTCCCCCCACAGGCCCATGGCCACGCCGTGGTGGACGACGAGCAGCCGGCCCTCGGGCAGGTGCAGGCCGACCTCTTCGACGACCTCGCGGAAGCACCCGGTGCGGGGGTCCTCCCCCGCCTCGACGGTGCCTCCGGGCACGGTCCAGTCCGACTTGTAGTTGGGCTCCACGAGCAGCACGCGGCCCCCGGGGTCGCGGATGAGGGCCTCCGCGGCGAGGCGGCGGGTCGGCAGGGAGTCCACGAACTGCTTCAGCTCGCTCTCGGACAGGTAGGAGCTCACGGTGCGATCACTGTCCCAGGAACTTCTCGAAGCCCTTGGGAAGGTTCAGGTCCGCGGGGTCCGGCTGCCCCTGGGCGGCGCCGAACGCCGATCCGGCGGGCGCCTTCTGCTTCCGCTGCTGCTCGAGGGCCGCGTTCTCCTGCGCCCGCTTGGCGGGGTTGCCGGAGCGCGAGCCGCTCTTCTTCGCGGAGCCCTTGCCCTTGCCCTTCTTCGGGCCGCCACCCGCCCCGGGCATCCCCGGGATGCCGGCGGGCATGCCGGGCACGCTCTTGCCCTGTGCCAGGCGCTTCATCATCTTCTGCGCCTGGGCGAAGCGCTCCATGAGCTGGTTCACCTCGGACACGGTGACCCCGGAGCCCTTGGCGATGCGGGCGCGCCGGGAGCCGTTGATGATCTTCGGCGCCACCCGCTCGTGCGGGGTCATGGACCGGACGATGGCCTCGACGCGGTCGATCTCGCGCTCGTCGAAGTTCTCGAGCTGCTCGCGCATGCCGGCGGCGCCCGGCATCATCATGAGCATCTTCTTCATCGACCCCATCTTGCGCAGCTGCTGCATCTGGGCGAGGAAGTCCTCGAAGGTGAAGTCCTCCTGGTCGGTGAACTTCCGGGCCATCTTCTCGGCCTCGTCGCGGTCCCACTGCTTCTCGGCCTGCTCGATCAGCGTGAGGACGTCACCCATGTCGAGGATGCGGGACGCCATGCGGTCCGGGTGGAACTGCTCGAAGTCGTCGACGTTCTCACCGGTGGAGGCGAACATGATGGGCTTGCCGGTCACGGAGGCCACGGACAGCGCGGCGCCGCCGCGGGCGTCGCCGTCGAGCTTGGACAGGACCACGCCCGTGAAGTCGACGCCCTCGTTGAAGGCCTGGGCCGTGTTCACGGCGTCCTGGCCGATCATCGCGTCGATGACGAAGAGCACCTCGTCGGGGCGCACGGCGTCGCGGATGTCGCGGGCCTGCTCCATGAGGGCCTCGTCGATGCCGAGCCGGCCGGCGGTGTCCACGATGACCACGTCGTGCAGCCGCGCGCGGGCCTGGGCCACGCCGTCCCGGGCGACCTGCACGGGATCGCCCGTGGGGTCGTCGAACTCCGAGGTGGTGCCCGGGTGGGGGGCGTAGACCGGCACCCCTGCGCGCTCGCCCACGACCTGGAGCTGCGTGACCGCGTTGGGCCGCTGGAGGTCGGAGGCCACGAGCAGGGGACGGTGCCCCTGGCCCTTGAGCCACTTGCCGAGCTTGCCGGCCAGGGTGGTCTTGCCGGCGCCCTGGAGACCGGCGAGCATGATGATCGTGGGGCCGGTCTTGGCCATCCGGATCCGGCGGGTCTGGCCGCCGAGGATGTTCTGCAGCTCCTCGTTGACGATCTTCACGACCTGCTGGCCGGGGTTCAGCGCCTCGGAGACCTCGAGCCCGAGGGCACGCTCCTTGACCGCGGCGGTGAACTCGCGCACGACCGGCACGGCGACGTCGGCGTCGAGCAGCGCGCGGCGGATCTCGCGCACGGTGGCGTCGACGTCCGCCTCGGTCAGGCGTCCCTTGCCTTTGAGGTTCTTGAAGGTGGCGGTCAACCGGTCGGACAGTGAATTGAACACGGGTCGAAAGCTGCTTTCGTCGAGGGAGGCGGCCGGTGCCCCGCGGTCTGCGCCGCGGGCCGCGGCCCGGCCCGGTGTGGCGGGTCAGTGTCCAAGGTTAGCAACTCCGGGCGGCGCGGGGCCCTCCCTCGTCGCCGCAGCGCGACGACGACGGCCGGTCCCCTCCCGGCGGANGGGGACCGGCCGTCGGGACCGGTGGGGTCAGAGCGCCGTCTCGTCGCGCTCGCCGGTGCGCACGCGCACGGCCTGGTGCACGTCGGTGACCCACACCTTGCCGTCACCGGCGCGGCCGGTGTTGGCGGAGGAGACGATGACGTCCACGATGTCGGTGGCCTGGTGGTCGTCCACGAGGATCTCGACCCGGACCTTCTCGAGCAGGTCCACCGTGTACTCCGCGCCGCGGTAGACCTCGGTGTGCCCGCGCTGCTGCCCGTAGCCGTGCACGTTCTGGACGGTCATGCCCTGGACGCCGTAGGACTCGAGCGCGGACTTGATGTCCTTGAACTTCTCGGGGCGCACGATCGCGGTGACGAGTTTCATGGAAGGGGTGCCTTTCGTGAGGGTGGGTTGCGCCGGTGTTCGCCGCACGGCTCAGCTGTGCACGGGCTCGGAGCGGCCGGGCTCGAAGGACGTGGCGCCCTCCCCGGCGGTGTGCCGGCCCGGGGTGAAGGACCCGGTGGCGTCGCCGGCCAGCGCGTAGCCGGACTCGGCGTGCTGAGTGATGTCGATGCCGTCGATCTCGTCCCGCACGGGGATCCGGAAGCCGATGGTCCTGTCGATCGCGAAGGCGATGACGAAGGTCAGCACCGCGCAGTAGAGCACCGAGACGAGCACCGCCACGACCTGGGTGAGCAGCAGGCCGAAGCCGCCGCCGTAGAACAGGCCCGCCGTGCCCTCGGAGGGCAGCGCCACGAAGCCCAGGGCCACGGTGCCGACGACGCCGGAGACCAGGTGCACGCCGATGACGTCCAGGGAGTCGTCCATGCGCATCCGGTACTTGAGCCCGACGGCGAGCGCCGAGCAGATGCCGGCCACGAAGCCGATCCCGATCGCCCAGACCGGGGAGACGTTGGCGCAGGCCGGGGTGATGGCCACGAGCCCGGCCACGGCGCCGGAGGCGGCGCCCAGGGATGTGGCGTGCTTGTCGCGGATGCGCTCGGTGAGCAGCCAGCCCAGCATCGCGGCGGAGGGGGCCACGAGGGTGTTGATCCAGATGAGCCCGGCCTGCTCGGCGGTGCCGGCGGCCCCGGCGTTGAAGCCGAACCAGCCGAACCACAGGATCGCGGCGCCGAGCATCACGAGCGGCAGGTTGTGGGGGCGCTGGCCCGGGTCCTTGCCGAAGCCCTGGCGGGCGCCGACGATCAGGATGAGGACGAGCGCGGCCACACCGGCGTTGATGTGCACCACGAGACCGCCGGCGAAGTCGATGGCCTCGCCGATCGCGGAGCCGATGGCCCCGTCCTCGGTGAGCAGCCCGCCGCCCCAGACCATGTAGGCCAGGGGGGCGTAGACGAGCGTGGCCCAGACGGGCACGAACACGGCCCAGGCGCCGAAGCGGGCGCGGTCGGCGATCGCCCCGGAGATCAGCGCGACGGTGATGATGGCGAAGGTCCCGCCGTAGGCGGCGCCGAGGAGGTCCTCGCTGCCCATGATGTCGCCCAGGGCGAAGGACGGCACGGGGCTGCCCGTGAGCCCGCCCAGGAGCGGGTCCCCGCCGCTCATGGAGTAGCCCCACAGCACCCACACCACGGAGACGAAGGCGATGGAGATGAAGCTCATCATCATCATGTTGAGGACGCCCTTGGCGCGGGTCATCCCTCCGTAGAACAGGGCCAGTCCCGGGGTCATGAAGAAGACCATGGCTGCCGCGACGATCGTCCACACGTGTCCAGCGGTGATTTCCACGATGTGCACCTCTCTCTGAAGGTTGGTCCGGTCACCGGTGTCACTGGCCCGTTCCCCGTGGGGCCGTCCGGTGCTCACCGTTCCCTACCGAGTCTCCGAGAGAGATGTTTCGTCCGCCGCCGCGCGGGGTTGCGGACATGTTTCACGCCCGCCGCAATGGTTACGCGTGCGTGAACTGCGGCGGGCGTGTGGGGCGAAGGGGGGACGGATCAGTCGAGCAGGGCGTCCACGAAGCTCTCGGGCTCGAAGGGCGCCAGGTCGTCCGGCCCCTCGCCGAGACCGATGAGCTTGACCGGCACCCCGAGGCTCTTCTGGATGGCGACCACGATGCCGCCCTTGGCGGTGCCGTCCAGCTTGGTGAGGACGATGCCGGTGACGTCGACGACCTCGGCGAAGACCCGCGCCTGGGTCATGCCGTTCTGCCCGGTGGTGGCGTCGATGACGAGCAGCACCTCGTCGACGGTCGCCGCCTTCTCCACGACCCGCTTGATCTTCCCGAGCTGGTCCATCAGGCCCGCCTTGTTCTGGAGCCGGCCGGCGGTGTCGATCATCACGACGTCCACCTCGTGCTCGATGCCGGCGGTCACGGCGTCGTAGGCCACGGAGGCCGGGTCGGCGCCCTCGACCTGCGAGCGCACGGTGGGCACGCCCACACGGGCGCCCCACGTGGAGAGCTGGTCGGCGGCCGCGGCGCGGAAGGTGTCCGCGGCGCCGAGGACGACGTCCTTGTCCTCGGCGACGAGCACGCGCGCGAGCTTGCCCACGGTGGTGGTCTTGCCGACGCCGTTGACGCCCACCACGAGGACGACGGCGGGGATCGGCCCCTTGCGGTCCACGGCCAGGGACCGGTCCATCGAGGGGTCGACCAGCGCGACGAGCTCCTCCCGGAGCATGGCCTTCACGTGGGCGGGGTCGTGGGTGCCCTCCACCTTGACCCGGCGCTGGAGGGCCTCGACGAGGTCCATGGCCGAGTCCGTGCCGAGGTCCGCGAGCAGCAGCGTCTCCTCGATCTCGTCCCACACGTCCTGGTCGATGCGGTCGCGAGCGAGCAGGGCCAGCAGGCCCTTGCCGAAGACGTTGTTGGACTTGGCCAGCCGCCCGCGCAGCCGCGCCATCCGGGACGCCGCCGACTCGGGGCGGTCGAGAGCCGGGCGGGCGGCCTCGGGCGGGGCCGGCGCGGTGCCGGGCTCCAGATCCCCCGGGGCGGCGACCGGACCGCCCTCGAGGTCGTCGGCGTCCCGGGTGGCGGGGTAGCCGCCGCGGGGCGCCTTGGGCCCCCGCAGCAGGACCAGGCCGAGCAGGCCGAGGACCACGACGGCGATGAGGACGTAGGCGAGAACGGGTATCGAATCCACGCCCCCCAGCTTCTCACACAGCCCGTGCGCGGGCCGCTGGCCGCGGGTCGGGGGCGCCGCCCGGGGTCCTAGACTCGACGGGTGCCCGTTCAGCCCCCAGCCGCCGCCCCCGACCGCGAGCGCGTCCCCCAGCAGATCATGGTGCTCATCGCCGCCGCCTTCGTCATCGCGATCGGCTACGGCATCGTGGCGCCGGTGCTCCCCCAGTTCGCCACGACCTTCGGGGTCGGCGTGGCGGCCGCCTCGGCCGTGGTGAGCGTCTTCGCCGTGGCCCGGCTCCTCTTCGCGCCGGCCGGCGGGCGGATCCTGAACCGGATCGGCGAGCGCCCCACCTACGTGACCGGCGTGCTCATCGTCGCGCTGTCCTCGGCGGCCACCGCGTTCGCCCAGACCTACTGGCAGCTGCTGCTGTTCCGGGGTCTCGGCGGGATCGGCTCGGTCATGTTCACGATCTCGGCGATGGGCCTGATCGTGCGGCTGGCGCCGCCGCGGATGCGCGGGCGGGTCTCGGGCTACTACGCCTCCGCGTTCCTGGTGGGCGGGGTGCTCGGCCCCGTGGTCGGCGGCCTGCTCGCCGGCTTCGGCATGCAGGTGCCGTTCCTGATCTACGCGGTGTCGTTGCTCGTGGCGGTGGCGGTGGTGCACTTCCGGCTCAAGGACGAGGTCCTCGGCACCGGCAAGGACCGCCGGGACCAGCAGGTCATGACCGTGGCCGAGGCCCGCCGGGTGGGGGCCTACCGCTCCGCCCTGGTCTCGAGCTTCGCCAACGGGTGGACCGCCCACGGGATCCGGGTGGCCCTCGTGCCCCTGTTCGCGGTCGCCGTGCTCGGGGCCGGTCCGGCCGTGGCCGGCCTGGCCCTGGCCGTCTACGCCGCCGGCAACGCGATGACCCTGCCGGTCACGGGCCGGCTCACGGACCGGTTCGGGCGCAGGCCGCTCGTGCTCAGCGGTCTGGTGCTCAACGGAGTCGCGACCATGGCGCTGGGCCTGGTCCAGGACGTCCCGTGGTTCGTGGTCCTCTCGCTCGTGGCCGGGATGGGCTCCGGGACGCTGAACCCGGGCCAGCAGGCGACCGTGGCGGACGTCATCGGCCCGGACCGGGCCGGCGGGCCGGTGCTGGCCCGGTTCCAGATGAGCGCCGACGCCGGGCAGATCCTCGGGCCCGTGGTGGCCGGGGCGCTGGCGGACGCCGCGGGCTTCGGCTGGGCCTTCGGGGTCTCCGGGGCGATCATGCTGCTGGCGGCCGGGGCCTGGCTGCCGGTGCGGGACACGATGGAGCGGCCCGACAGGCCGTCCGTGCGGGGCTCCGGACAGTAGGACGACACCGGGCCGGAGTGCGGTGGAGTGCGGCGGCGGGTCCGGGCCGCCGCCGCGGGCACGGGTTCGCGTCCCGGCGGGCTCAGCGCAGCTCGGCCAGCCGCTGGCCGATGACGGTGGTCACCCCGTCCCCGCGCATCGCCACCCCGTAGAGGGCGTCGGCGATCTCCATGGTCCGCTTCTGGTGGGTGATGATGATCAGCTGCGAGGTCTCCTGCAGCTGGCGGAAGATGTTCAGCAGCCGGCCGAGATTGCGGTCGTCGAGGGCCGCCTCGACCTCGTCCATGACGTAGAAGGGCGAGGGCCGGGCCTTGAAGATCGCCACGAGCAGCGCGATCGCCGTGAGCGAGCGCTCCCCGCCGGACAGCAGGGACAGCCGCTTGATCTTCTTGCCGGCCGGGCGCGCCTCGACGTCGATCCCGGTGGTGAGCATGTCCGTGGGGTCGGTGAGGCGCAGCCGGCCCTCCCCGCCCGGGAACAGGATGGCGAAGACGCTCTCGAACTGGCGCGCGGTGTCGGCGTAGGCCTCCGTGAAGACGCGCTCCACGTGCTCGTCGACGTCGCGGATGATGCTGCGCAGGTCCTGCCGGGACCGCTTGAGGTCCTCGAGCTGCTCGGCCAGGAAGCGGTGGCGCTCCTCGAGGGCCGCGAACTCCTCCAGCGCCAGCGGGTTCACCCGCCCCAGGGAGGCGAGCTCCTTCTCGGCCCGGCGCAGCCGCCGCTCCTGCTCGGCGCGCACGTACGGGGCGCCCTCCGCGGCGCCGGACCCGACGTCGGACGCGGCGCCGAACAGGGCGTCCTGGCCGTCGTCGGCCGCCGTGGGCGCCGAGCCCGGTCGCCCGGCGTCCTGCGGGGCCCCGGGGTCGGGGACCAGCAGGTGCGGACCGTAGTGCTCCACGAGCGAGTCCGGGGTGAGTCCCAGCTCCTCGAGGGACCGGTCCTCCAGCGCCTGGATCCGGGCGCGCTGCTGGGTGCGGGCCAGCTCGTCCCGGTGCACGGAGTCGGTGAGCTCCGCGAGCCGCGCGGCGAGCCGGTCGTTCGCCGCGCGCAGGTCCGTCAGCTCCGCGTCCAGACCGGCGCGGACGGCCTCGGCCCGGTCCCGCTGCGCGGCGGCGGCCGCCGCGGACGACGTCACGAGCCCGAGCAGCTGCTCGGCGCCGGCGAGCACCGCCTCGGCGTTGCGGGCCTGGAGCCGGCGGCGCCGCGCCCGGCGCTCCGCCTCCTCCCGCGCCCGGCGCTCGGCCGCGGCGGCCCGCTCCTGGGAGGCGGCCCGGTTGCCGAGGGCGCGGGCCTGCTCCTCCAGCGAGCGCAGGGCCAGCCGGGCCTCCGTCTCGTCGGTGCGGGCCGTCGTGGCGGCCCGGTGCAGCCCGTCGCGGCGGGCGGCGGCCTCGAGCTGGACGGTCTCGGTGTCCTCCTCGCCGTGCTCCTCCGCGGCCTCGAGCCGCTCGGCGGCCTCGCGCAGCCGCTCCTGCTCCCGTGCCAGGTGCTGCCGCGCGGCCGCGACCTGCTCGTCGAAGCGCCGGGTCTCCGCCTCGGCGGAGTCCAGCACGGCCCGGACCCGGGACAGCTCGGACGCGGCCCGGTCCGCCGTGCGTTCGGCGGCGCGCAGGAGCCCCGCGGTCTCCTCGGCGGCCCGGCGGGCGGCGTCCCGGGCCCCGGACGCCGTCCGGGACGCGGCACGCGCCCGCTCGAGGGCGGTGGCGAGCTCGGCCCGCTCCGCCTCCGCGGCCTCGGCCGCGGCGCGGGTCTCGAGCGTGCCGGCCGCCTCCGCGGCCCCGCCCCAGGCGCTGGTGCCCGTGAACACGTCGCCGTCCCGGGTGACGGCCGTCAGCCCGGGGGCATCGGCCACGATCCGGGCCGCCGTGGCGGCGTCCTCCGTGAGCACGGTCCCGGCGAGCAGGGCCCGGACTGCGGCCGCGCCGCGCCGGACGTCGTCGTCGTCCCGGCCGTCGCCCGCCGCGGTGCGCAACACGGCCGCGGCCGGCCGGACCCCGGGCCGGTCGGGGACCGCCGGGGGCGGAGCGGACCCCGCCGGGGCGTCCCCGGCCACCAGCAGGTGCACCCGGCCCACGCCCTCGGCGCGCAGGGACTCGAAGACGGAGACGGCCGCACCGTGGGAGCGAACGGCGAGGGCCTCGGCGAAGGGGCCCATGGCGGCGGCCACCGCCCGCTCCCAGCCGGGCTCGACGTCGACGAGGTCGACGACGGCACCGAGCACCGTCTCGGCGTGCCGGTCGTGGACGGCCGCCGAGCCGTCGGGCTGGCGCAGGGCGGCGCGCAGGGTCTCGGCGCGGGCGCGCTGGGCGTCGTGGGCGCGCAGCACCTCCTGGGCCGCGGCCTCGGCCTCCCGCGCGGCGGTGCGCG
>NZ_JBISWK010000067.1:0-15571 GCF_044462205.1 Kocuria rhizosphaericola
AGGTTGGTCGCAGGCGGCTGAGCGGCGGGAGTCCGCCGAGTGCGCTGTGGCGTCTTTCAGTGTTGTAGTACTCGATCCAGGGGGCAAGGGCCGCGGTGCGTTCGTCGTTGCTCGTGAAGACCTGCCGGTAAGCCCACTCGGTGGCCAGGGTGCGGTTGAGGCGCTCGACCTTGCCGTTCTGCCACGGGCAGTGCGGGCGGATGAACACCTGCTTGGCCCCCAGCGCGGCGACGACCGCCCGCACGGCCGTGGAGTGGCGGTAGGCGAAGGCGTTGTCCGTCATCATCCGCTCGATCCTCGGGATCCCGTGGGCGGCGAAGTAGGCGGCCGCCCGGGTCAGGAACCCCGCGCAGGTGGTGCCCTTCTCATCGGCGTGGATCTCGGAGTACGCCAGCCTCGAGTGGTCATCGACCACCGTGTGCACGTAGTCGAAGCCGGGCCCGTGGCGGCGATCTCTGACCGCGTTCGCACGGCCCAGGGCCCGCCACCCGCCACCATCAGGGATCCGCCCGAGCTTCTTCACGTCCATGTGCACCAGCTCGCCCGGATGCTCGCGTTCGTGGCGCACCGCGGTCGTCTTCGAGGACCGGAGGACTTCCCCGGTCAGCGGGTCCAGATCCCGCAGGTACGGGACCTGGTGGCGGGCCAGGATCCGGCCCACCGTGCGTGCCGGGATGCCCAGCTCGCCCCCGATCCAGTCCTGGCCCTGCCGGGTCCTGGCGCGCAGCGCCAGGACCCGTTGCTCCGTGCTCGTGCAGGTGCGGGTCGGGGTGGTGTGCGGGCGCGAGGACCGGTCGTGCAGGCCGGCCTCGCCCTCGGTGTCGTCGCGGGCGATCCAGTGGGCCACGCACTTGCGCGAGATCCCCATGGCCTTGGCAATGTGGGACTTGGGCATCCCGGACCGATGCCGGGAGACGATGAGCAGCCTGCCGTGGACGGTGGTGCGGGCGTTACGGTGGGACACGGGAGCCTCCGTGGTGGATGTGGGCCTTAGACAAGCCACACCCCACCCGGAGGCTCTCCTCACGTCAACACCCCCTGCTACCAACGTCCTGGCTGGGTACAGCTAGAGGCGCTGGTCTGCGGGTGCTGAACCTCGGTGGGGGAGACGTGGACACCGCGACTCCGATGGGCTCGATGGTCTTCACCGTGATGGCCGCTTTGGCGCAGATGGAGATGGAGATCAAGCGGGAACGGATCACCGACTCGGTGGCCAAACGCCGGGCCGCCGGCAAGGACCTCGGCGGGCGCCGGCAGACCTGTACAGACTCCCAGATCCGCAACGCACTGCGGCTGATCGAGACGGGGGAGCCGGCTACCGAGGTCGCCCACGACCTCGGGATGTCTAGAGCCACCCTGTATCGGAGGATCCGAGAGCTGGCGACGGTCACTATCTAAGCTGTGCTGCCCCTGCCGGTCCTGATGCGGAGGACGTGTGAATTCCTTCTCTCATTGGAGAGGCCAAGCGGTGCTGTTCCAGTGTTCCCAACTGTGCTGAGTTGTGAGGTGATGGAGCTGGTCCGAGGATGGCCCCGGTGGTTGACTGGACATCACATCGAACGGCACCGGAGCTGTTGGAGGCACGACAATGGCCAGTGACGATTTCCAAGTTTCCGTGGACGCGGCGGAGGTTTACGAAGCGCAGTTCGTGCCGGCCCTGTTCGGGCGCTGGGCCCCGCACCTCGTGCGGGCCGCCGGTGTCCGGCCGGGGCAGTCGGTCCTCGACGTCGCCTGCGGGACCGGTGTGGTGGCACGGGAGGCGGCGCGCCTCCTGCAGGGACGCGGACGCGTCGTGGGGCTCGACGTCAACGCCGGCATGCTCGCCGTCGCGCGGCGTGTCTCCCCCGACCTCGAGTGGGTCGAGGCCGACGCCGTCGCCCTGCCGTTCCCGGACCTGTCCTTCGACGTGGTGCTGTGCCAGGCCGGGCTGATGTTCGTCCCGGACCCGGGCCGCGCATTGCGGGAAATGGCGCGCGTGGCGGCCCCTGAGGGGACGGTGGCCGTGCAGGTCTGGGACGAGCTCCGGGCGCAGACCGCCTGGGCGCCGTTCTACGAGGTCGTCGCGCGCCACGCGGGCTCGGCAGCGGTCGACGTGATCAGTACTTACTGGCGGCTGGGCGACCTCACCGAGCTGACCGAGGGACTCGTCGCCGCCGGTTTGCGGGTCGTCGACACGCTGACCCGCACGGATACCGCCGCCTTCCCGTCCCTCGACGAGTTCATCGCGACCGAGGTCGACGGCACCCCGCTGCGACAGCGCCTCTCGGACGACGCCTACGCCCGGATCTTCGAGGACACGAGGGAGGCCCTCCAGCCCTTCCGGACCGCCGACGGACGCCTGGAACTGCCGATGCGGGGGCACATCATCACCGCCCGCACGGAGCGGGGCCCCGGCTGACGGGCCCGTGTCCGCGGCGCCATCCCTGCGGTCCGGGTCGGCCGGAGACAGGCCTCGGACATCGCATGGGAACTCTCGTCCCGGGGTGATCGGCTGCTAGACGCTCTTGCTTTACATATGTCCATTTAGCGGCGGACCGTCCTGCGGTGGATGGTCCGTAAGTGGCGATGAGCCCGCCGCCTTGAGTGGCGGCGGGCTCATCGCGGGCGTGCGGTCAGGAGTCCACGCGTTGTGGCTTGTTGGTGACGTAGATTGCGCCGGTCGTGACATCTTCCTCGAGTTCCTCGAGGGTGCGTCCGCGGGTTTCCGGCACTGCCTTGTAGACGAAGACGAATGCGACCACGTTGACTGCCGCGAAGGCGAAGAAGGAGCCTGAGATTCCAATTGCGGCAATGATTGTCGGGAAGAACAGTCCTAGGAAGGCGTTGGTGAGCCAGAGGATAAACACCGACATGCCCATGCCGAAGGCACGCATCTTCAGCGGGAAGATCTCCGAGAGCGTGACCCACGTGGCGATGTTCAAGAACAGTTGCATCGAGCCGACGAACAGCACGATCAGAACCAGCAGCACATACGGCTTGATCGGGCTTCCCTCGGGCAGCAGTGTGGAGGCGGCGCCGATGAGGATGTGGCAGATCGTCACCAGCCCGTACCCCAACAAGAACGTTTTGCGGCGGCTGATGTGGTCGATGATGCGCAGGGCGATGATCGCGGTGATGACCGAGATGACCGCAGGCGCGATGTTCGCGATGAGTGCTCCACCGGCCGAGAAACCGGCATCGATAAGCACCTTCTGCCCGTAGTAGAGAATCGAGTTGATGCCGGTCAGCTGCTGGAAGAACCCTATGCCGCAACCGATGAGCAAGATGCGGTACAGGTTCTTGTTGCTGAAGATGCCCGCGAGGTCCATCGGGATGAGCTTCTCTTCTTCGTTGGTGACGAAGGAGATCTCATCCAGCTCCGGCTTGGCGCGACCCTCCGGGCGCAGGCTTTTGAGGATTTCCAGGGCTTCATCGTTGCGGCCTTTCTCCACGAGCCACCGCGGGGACTCCGGCATGCGCAGCATGCCGAAGAACAGCACAATTGCCGGCAGCGCGGCGAAGGCCAGCATGACCCGCCAGACCCAGGGGTACTCCTCGCCCCAGAGATTGCCGATGATCGCGTTGGTGACGATAGCGGCAAGCTGGCCGGTGACGATCATCAGCTCATTGCGGCCGGCGAGTGAACCACGGATCTCGAAGGGCGCCAGTTCTGCCAGGAACACCGGTACCACGGTCGAGGCGGCGCCCACGGCCAGGCCGAGGATGACGCGGCCCACCACCATGATCGCCAGGTTCGGGGCTACGACGCAGAAGATCACCCCGCCGAAGAACATCGCCGCGAGCAGGATGATGGTCTTGCGGCGACCCCAGGCGTCCGACAACCGGCCGCCCGAGATGGCGCCGACGGCGGCAGCGAAGAGCAGCGAGCTGACCGCTATACCTTCACCGAGCGCGTCGAGATTCAGTTGGTCGGGCCGAGACATGAGTTCCATCGCACCGTTGATCACGCTCGTGTCGTAGCCGAACAACAAGCCACCGAACGTTGCGATGAGTGCCACTGTGCCAAGCCGTTGGCGATACGGCCCCGGAACGAGCGGAGGCAGCGACGGCTTGGACGCGGCGCTGGCGCTGCCCATGGAAGACGTGACCATTTGGTTTCCTTTGAGGATCAGAGGTGGACAGGAGCGGTGCTGGTGCGGGCGACAAGTTGTGAGGGAATCACGATGTGTTCGCCTGGCGCGGGAGTGTCTGTCGCTGCGGTAGTGAGGTGGCGCAGGGCAAGCTCGACGGCCGTGTGGGCCAGTTGCTGAGGGTCCTGGGCCAAGGTGGTGAGATCGATGTAGGGCAGGGACGCCTGCTCGGAGTCGTCGAAACCGACCACCGAGAGGTCTTCGGGAACGCTGTGGCCGAGGACCCGGGCCTGGCTGATCACCCCGACGGCGCAACGGTCGTTGAAGGCGATCACGGCTGTGGGGGCTGGATCTTGAGACAGGAGCTCGGTGACGGCAGCTGCACCTTCGGCCTCCGAGGCGCCGCCGGCCACGATGAGGGCTTGGTCCGCAAGGCCTGCGGCAGTCATGGTGTCCTGATACCCCGCGCGGCGTTCCTGGCCGCCGGCTTCACGGTTGGCGTCGATGTAGGCGATGCGCTGGTGGCCGAGGGAGATCAGGTGCTCCACGGCCAGGACCATGCCCCGGTGGTCGTCAGTGGCGACACTGGCGATGGCTTCCGAGGTGATGGCCCGGGTGACGGAGACGACCGGCAAGGTTCTGCTCAGGTGCTCCAGCCGCTCTTGGGGCAGTGAGCTGCCCAGCAGGATCACTACCTCGCACCGGTCGCGCAGCAAGGCTTCGACGGCAGCGTCTTCGGCGCGGTGGGGTGTGATGGCAGAAAGGACGATGTCGTAGCCGTGCTCTTGGGCGGCGAGGTGCAGGCCGTCGACGATTTCTCCGTGGAAGGGCTGCATCGGTTCGAAGGCCACCCCGAGCAGCCGGGAGTGCTGTTGGCGCAGCACGCGGGCGCGTTCGTCACGGCGGTAGCCCAGCTCGGCGGCGACCGCCCGCACATGGGCCCGGGTCTCCTCGCTGGCCCCGGGCGCGTTGCGGAAGACGATCGAGACCAGCGGCTGGGAGACCCCGGCCGCCTGGGCGACATCGCGCATGGTGACGCGGCGTCGGCCCGGGCGGCCGGGGGCGTCCTGTGACGTGGAGGTGGGAGTCATCGCCGGGAGGTGGTGAAGGCGTCACGGAAGCGTTGCAGGGCCACGTCAGGGGTATCAGCGGCGAAGGCCTCCATCGCGATCACTCCTTCGTATCCAATCTCGGTCAGGGCCGCGGCGACCCGAGGATAGTGGATCTCCCCGGTGCCGGGCTCGCAGCGCCCGGGCACGTCGGCAACCTGGATCTCTGCAATATGCGGAAGGGCGCGGGCGCACAGCTCCACCAGGTTCCCCTCCCCGATCTGGGCGTGGTACAGGTCCAGGTTCAGCCGCAGGTGCGGGCTGTCCACCGCCGCGACCAGGGCCAGGGTGTCCTCGGCTCGTCCGAAGGGCACCCCCGGGTGGTCGACGGCGGTGTTGAGGTTCTCCAGGGTGAAGATCCGCCCGTGACGTTCGCCCAGGGCGGCCAACCGCCCCAGGGTGCGGGCGGCGGCCAGCCAGTCGGTCCCGGTCACGACCTCGTGGGCGACCACAGGCAGGCCCTTGTCGTCCAGGCCGGTGCCGTGGACGTTGAGCCGGGGGCAGTCGAGGACCGCTGCCGCCACCAGGGAGTCCTCGGCGGTGCGCAGCAGCGCGGCGGCCCCGTCCGGGTCGACCAGGCTGCCGGAGACGTAGCCGGTCATCGACCCGAACCGGGCTCCGGTGGCGGCCAGGGCGGGTAGGTCCTTGGTCGTCCAGTCCCAGATCTCCACCTCGAACCCGGCCTCGTGCAGGCACCGCACCCGCTGCTCGAAGGGCAGGTCGCCGTAGAGCATCTCCGCGTTGGCGGCCAGGGTGAACGCGCTCATCGGGTGGCCTCCGCGACAGAGAGCTCGACGGGGGCGTTGGTGCGGTAGGACTCGACGCAGCCCAGCGCGATCCGCAGCGCATCACGGGCGGCCTCGGTGCCAGGCCCCTCGGTCGGGGCGCCCAGGGCAGTGTCGACGAAGGCCTGCAGCTCGGCGGTGTAGGCCCCTCGCATGGACTGGGTGTCGGCGCGAGCGGTGTCGATGGTGATGCCCTCGGGCCCGTAGTAGCGCATGCTCGTGGCCGCCAGGTCCCCGGCGGTGACCATGCCGGCCGAGCCGAAGGCTTCCGCCCGGGTGTCGTAGCCGTAGGCGGCCGAGAAGTTGGCCTCGGCGGTGGCGATCGCCCCGTTATCGTAGCGGATCGTGACCACGGCGGTGTCCAGCAGCCCGGCCTCCTTGAAGTCCGGAGCCACCAGGGCGTCGGCCACCGCGTACACCTGCACGGCCCGAGCGCCGGGGTTGAGGAAGTTGAGGGTGTCGAAGTCGTGGATGAGGGTCTCCAGGAAGATCGTCCAGGGCGCCACCGCAGCCGGGTTCGCCAGCCCGGGGTCCCGGGTGATGGAGCGCAGCAGCTGCGGGGTGCCGATCCGCCCGGCCGCGATCGCCGCGCGGGCCTGCGGGAATCCGTCGGCGAAGCGGCGGTTGAACCCGATCCGGAAGACCACCCCGTTCTGATCCACGGCGCGGTGAACCCGGTCGATCTCCTCCAAGGTCATCCCTGCCGGCTTCTCGCAGAAGATCGCCTTGCCCGCGGCGGCGGCCTGCTCCACCAGGGTGGTGTGGAAGCGGGCCGGGGCGGTGATCACCACCGCATCCAGGGCCGGGTCGGCCAGCAACTCGGTGATGTCCGTGTAGGCGGTGTCCACTCCCAGCGACTCGGCCAGGCGGGCGGCGGCACCGTCCACGGGATCAGCCACGGCCGCGAGGCGAGCGTTGGGAATGGCGCGGGCGATGAGCTGGGCATGGCTGGAGCCGATGCGGCCGGCGCCGATCAAACCGACGTTCAAGGTGCGCGAGTCGAACACGAGCTGCTCCTTCAAGAGAGGTCTACGGGGCGAGAACAGGCCAGAACGGGTCATGAAAAGTTGTCCTGACAAATCCCTTGGCAGAGACTGTAGTACGTATTAGTGTGAGCGGCAACACATCGGCCTGGGGTTATTTGTAGGTGCGCATCGAGGCGCGGGGCCCTGCCGTGAAAGGAGCATTTCCATGACTGCACGAAGTGTTTTGCCTTCGCCCCGACGGTGGGCATCCCGGCGGTACCTGGTCGGAGCCGCGTTGCTGGTGCCAGCCCTGGCTCTGGCTGGCTGCTCGTCGACCGGGGGGCGGACCGAGGCCCAGGGCGGCGGTGAGGGCGGCGGTCAGGTGGCCCAGACGGACCCGATGAAGATCGCGATGGTCACCCACGCAGCTCCCGGCGACACGTTCTGGGACACCATCCGCAAGGGGGCGGAGGAGGCTTCGGCCAAGGACAACGTGGAGTTCCTGTACGGATCCGACCCCGAGGGCGGCCGGCAGGCCCAGCTCGTGCAGCAGTACATCGACCAGGGCGTTGACGGCATTGCCGTGACCCTGGCCAAGCCCGACGCGATGCGCGATGTGCTGCAGCGGGCCGAGGAGGCCGGGATCCCGGTGGTGAGTCTCAACGCCGGGGAGAACGAGTTCCAGGACGTGGGTGCCTTCGCCCACTTCGGCTCCAACGAGCAACTGGCCGGGGAGGCCGCCGGCGAGCGGCTTCAGGAGGAAGGGCTCCAGCACCCGATCTGTGTGATCCAGGAGCAGGGCCACGTGGGGCTGGAGGCCCGCTGCGCCGGTGTGAAGGAGGTCCTGCCGGAGACGGAGATCCTCTACGTCCAGGGCACCGACATGACCCAGGTCTCCTCCACGGCCACCGCCAAGCTGCAGACCTCCTCGGAGGCTGATTCGATCATCGGCCTGGGCGCCCCGTACACGATGACTTTGCTCGGGGCGAAGGATTCGGCCGGCAGTGACGTGGCGGTGGCTTCTTTCGACATGAACGGTGACCTGGCTCAGGCCATCGTGGACGGCGACGTGCTGTTCACCGTCGACCAGCAGCCCTGGCTGCAGGGCTACCTGTCCGTGGATTCGCTGTGGCAGAACCACCGCGGGGCCTTCAAGATCGGCGGTGGCCAGCCCACCCTGACCGGACCCGCCATCGTGGATTCGTCCAACGCCGACGAGGTCCTCGAATACGCCACCGAGGGCATCCGCTGAGCGGGCCCGGAAACCAGGAGAAAATGATGTCCTCTACTCGCACACCGTCCGCTCCGGCGCCGGATCGCAGTTCCTCCGGGGGCGCCGGAGGCTCCTCCCGGACCTCTGCCGCCGCGGCAGGGGGCGACGAGCGAATCCAAACCCGTGGTCTGTTCGGCGCCCTGATGGCTCGTCCCGAGATCGGGGCGCTGGTCGGGGCGATCGTGGTCGGGCTGTTCTTCGCGATCGCCGCCCCCTCGATCACTCAGGCCCAGTCCATCTCCACCGTCCTCTACGGGGCCTCCACCATCGGGATCATGGTCGTGGGGGTGTCGCTGCTGATGATCGGTGGGGAGTTCGACCTCTCCACCGGGGTGGCGGTGATCTCCTCCGCACTGGTCGCCTCGCTGTTCAGCTGGTTCTTCGCCGTCAACGTCTGGGTCGGGGTGGGCATGGCGCTGCTGACCTCCCTGCTGATCGGGCTGATTAACGGGGCACTGCTGATGCGCACCAAGCTCCCATCCTTCATCGTCACCCTGGCGACCTTCCTGATGCTCACCGGTCTGAATCTCGCCCTGACCCGGCTGATCGGAGGCTCCGTCTCCTCACCCTCGATCAGCAACATGGACGGCTTCGCCTCGGCCAAGGCGATCTTCGCCTCCTCGGTGACCATCCTCGGGGTGGACGTGCGGATCACCGTCTTCTACTGGGTCGCCCTGACCCTGCTCGCCACCTTCATTCTGCTCAAGACCAAGGTCGGGAACTGGATCTTCGCCGTGGGCGGGGACGAGAACGCCTCCCGCGCCGTGGGCGTGCCGGTGGCGAAGACCAAGATCGGGCTGTTCATGGGGGTGGGCCTGTGCGCCTGGCTGCTGGGCATGCACAACCTCTTCGCCTTCGACTCCGTGCAGTCCGGGGAAGGCGTGGGCAACGAGTTCCTCTACATCATCGGCGCGGTGATCGGCGGGTGCCTGCTCACCGGCGGCTTCGGCTCCGCGATCGGCGGGGCCCTGGGCGCGCTGATCTTCGGCATCGCCTCCCGCGGCATCGTCTACGCCGAGTGGAACCCGGACTGGTTCAAGTTCTTCCTCGGCCTGATGCTGCTGCTGGCCACCATCGTCAACATGTACGTGCGCAAGCGCATCGAGAGGAAATAGGTGCACCCCATGACCACGCAACCGCACACCACCCCCGCCCCCGGCGCCCACCCCGCCGACCCGGCCAGCACGGAGGGCCCTGCTGCCCTCGTGGCACTGGAGGCCATCGGCAAGCGCTACGGCAACATCATCGCCCTGCGCGACGTCACCATGACCGTCGAGGCCGGCAAAGTCACCTGCGTGCTCGGCGACAACGGGGCCGGCAAATCCACCCTGATCAAGATCATCGCCGGGCTGCACCAGCACACCGACGGCACTCTGCGCGTCAACGGTGAAGAGACCACCTTCACCTCGCCGCGACAGGCCCTCGACGCCGGGATCGCCACCGTCTACCAGGACCTGGCCGTTGTCCCGCTGATGCCGGTATGGCGCAACTTCTTCCTCGGCTCCGAGCTCACCACCGGCTTCGGGCCCTTCAAACGCCTGGACGTGGCGAAGATGAAGGAGATCACCAAACAGGAGCTCGCCGACATGGGCATCGACCTGCGCGACGTCGACCAGCCCATCGGGACGCTGTCCGGTGGTGAGCGCCAGTGCGTGGCCATCGCCCGGGCGGTGCACTTCGGGGCGAAGGTCCTGATTCTGGACGAGCCCACCGCGGCCCTGGGCGTGAAGCAATCCGGGGTGGTGCTGCGCTACATCCTGCAGGCCAAGGAACGGGGACTCGGGGTCGTGTTCATCACCCACAACCCGCACCACGCCTATCCGGTGGGGGACCGGTTCCTGCTGCTCAAGCGCGGGAAGTCCATCGGCTATTACGAGAAGCAGGACATCACCGTGGGCGACCTCACCGCGCAGATGGCCGGTGGCGCGGAGCTGGAGGAGCTCACCCACGAGCTCGCGCAGCTGGGTGGGCACACTTCCCAGATGCAGCAGGTCCAGGCCGATATGGCCGAATCCCTTGCTGCTCCCTCGGACCGGCCCCGCCACGGTCAGTAGTCCACACACCACATAGAACAGGGATACGTACATGGCAATCATGACCGACCGCCTGGCCGCCGCCCCCATTTCCTGGGGGGTGTGTGAGGCCGAGGGCTGGGGATACCAATTGACCCCTGAACAGGTGCTGACTGAGATGGCGGAACTGGGAATCTCCGCCACCGAGTTCGGGCCTGTCGGGTTCTTGCCCGTGGACCCCCAGGACCGCGCCCAAGCACTGCGGGACTACGGGCTCAGGGCAGTCGGCGGTTTCTTGCCGGTCGTCCTACACGACCAGAACCACGACCCCATGCCTGCGGTCGAAGCCGAACTGGAGGCCTTCAAGGCTGCCGGAGCGCAGGTGCTGGTGCTGTCCGCCGACACCGGAGCCGTCTCCTACGACGACAAGCAGCAGATGGACGATCAGCAGTGGGCGGTCTTCGGGACAAACCTGGAGCGAGTCGTCCGGCGGGCCGCTGAGCTGCGGATCACGGCTGTGCTGCACCCGCACGTTGGCACCATGATCGAGTCCGCCGCCGCGGTGGAACGGGTGCTCGAGGAGACGTCTGTCGATCTGTGCCTCGACACCGGACACCTGCTCATCGGCGGCACGAACCCGCTTGAGCTGGTGCGACAGCACGCCTCCCGCATCGGCCACGTCCACCTCAAAGACGTCGATGCCGAGATGGCCGGGCAAGTCGGACGCGGCGAGCTGGAGTTCACAGCCGGGGTCCGGCAAGGAATGTTCGTCCCCTTGGGTGCTGGCGATTGCCGGATTGCCGAGATCGTCACCGAGCTCGAGGCCGTCGACTACCCGGGATGGTACGTTCTGGAACAGGACACCAGGCTCTCCGGGCCACCACACGGTGTGGGGCCGATGGCCGATGTCCGTGCCTCAGCGCAGTTCCTCCAAGCGCTGCCACACACCAGCGCCGACGCCCGCCCTCTCTAAGCGGCAACGCTCAGGTGCCCTGCGCACCGATAGGCCTCACCGTCACCGGCGCCTACCCAACGCGTCGGAACATCGACGGCAACCGCCCATCAACGCCGGCAGGCACCAGGGGCGGCCACCGGTGACAACGCCCGTGCGGCACATACCCTTGGCCCGTTCCCCACGGGCGTTGTCACCCCAGAATCCCTCCGATAGGCCGGACCGCCTCGACACCCATGGAACTGGCCGCGACCTGCCATGCCCAAAGATGCCGCATGAACTGGAGGATGCGGACCCAGACCCATCACACAAATGCCGTCCGCACCCGGTATCCGCTGAAGTACCCATCAATCCACGCGCTTCTGGAAGTCCACAATGTCTGCAACGTTGCCACTGGCGATCGACAAAACCTCTCCCATTCCCCTCTATTACCAGCTGGAGCTGGCCCTGAAAGAGGCCATCCGCAACGGAGTGCTCACCCCAGGCGCCAAGCTAGAAAAGGAAAGCGAGCTCGTCGCCCGACTGAACGTGTCACGGATCACGGTCAGGAAAGCTATAGACCACCTTGTTGCTGCCGGGCTGCTGGTACGTCAACCGCACGCCGGCACCTACATCGCTGGGGACTGCCTCGACTTTCCTTGACTCTCGGGGTTGATGGTTTTCAGGCGGCTCGGAGGCCGTGATTGATGGTCTCAAACTCGACCGGAGTAAGGCGACCGAGACGGCGTTGCCGGCGCCGGCGGTGGTAGGATTTCTCGATCCAGGTCACGATCGCCAACCGCAGTTCTTCCCGGGTGGACCAGCGCTGCCGGTCCAGAACGTTCTTCTGGAGCAGGGCGAAGAACGACTCCATGGCGGCGTTGTCCGCGCACGCCCCGACCCTGCCCATGGATCCCACGAGGCCGTGATGGGCGAGCTCGTGCACGAACTTCCGGGCACGAAATTGACTACCCCTATCCGAATGAACCACACACCCAACCACCGTCCCGCGGCGGGCCACCGCACTGCGCAGAGCCGTGACCGCCAAGGATGCCTTCATCCTCGAGTCGATCGAGTACCCGACGATCCGGTTGGAGTAGACGTCCTTGATCGCGCAGAGGTAGAGCTTGCCCTCATCGGTGCGATGCTCGGTCAAATCGGTCAGCCACAGCCGGTTGGGCGCGGTGGCGGTGAAGTCCCGCTCCACGAGGTCGTCGTGGACCGGTGGGCCGGGCCGGCGATTCAGGCCCCGCTTCTTGGAGTGGACGCTGAAGAGGCGCTGGGCCGAGCACAGGCGCTGGACGCGGTTCTCCCCAGCCGTGATGCCGTGGTCGGGTAGCTCGTCGGCGATGAAGCGGTAGCCGAATGCGGGGTCGTCGGCGTGGATGGCCATCGCGGCGTTGATCAGATGAGCGTCATCCCAGTCCCGGTCGGTGACGGGCTTGGCCCGCCACTCATAGAAGGACTGCTTGGAGAAACCGAGCACCCGGCAGGTCACCGCCACGGGGATCCCGTCGGCGGCCAGGTCGAGGACCAGCGGGTACGTCATTTTGGGGGCAGCTCGCGGGCGAAGAATGCCGCTGCTCGGCGCAGGATCTCATTCTCCTGCTCGAGCAGCCGGTTGCGCCGCTTCAGCGCCCGCAACTCCTCCGACTCGGCCGTCGTCACACCGGGCCGGACACCGTCGTCGACGTCGGCCTTGCGCAACCAGTTGTGCAGGGTGGCTTCTGAGATCCCGAAGTCGCGGGCGATCTGGGACAGCGGGGCCTCGTGCTTGCGGGCCACCGCCACCACGTCGCGGCGGAACTCCTCGGGGTAGGGCTTGGGCACGGTTTCATCCTCACTGTGAGGACAGATCCTCACAAGTCAGGAGTCAGGTGAACCGGGGGCAGTCCCCTGCTTCCGACCAGTCGGTCGCCCCCACTCGCCCCACTCCGCCACTTTTCCGCAACCGAAACCCGGAACCACCAGACCAGTCGATACCGCAGCAAGGGACTGTCCGATAAACGGTGGGTGGGGTCCGGCAGTTTTCATCAGTGAGCGGTTCTCTCGAACCGTCCGGCGAAGGTGATCGCAAACGCGTTCAGCGCCGGCTTCCACCTCATCACCCAGCGTGCTCTACCGCCGCCGGTCGGATCAAGAGATCTGGTGACGAGGTAGAGGCACTTCAGCGCAGCAGCCTCGTTCGGGAAGAGGACTGCCGCACGATCAGGTGACCTGCACGTGCGGCAGTCCCGTGCTTCAGATGCTGGCCGGTTGCCAGTCGGGGGCCTCGACCAGGATGACCTGCTTCAGCATGCTGGCGGCCCGGGTGACTCCTTCGATGGAGTTGACCAGGGTGTCCTCATGCTCGATGTTGAGCGTTCCGTCATAGCCCACCGAGCGAAGGTGGTAGACGAAGTCGGCCCAAAAGGCGGCCCCGTCCGGATGTCCCACACCGAGAGTGACGTAATTCCAGGCCCGGTCAGCCGCCTGCTCCATCGGCACCGTGTCCAACAATCCATCCCGGGAGGCAACGGGCCTGTTGAGGCGAATGTCCTTGGCATGCACATGAATGATCGAAGATCCCAGCGCCTGGATGACGGCGGGGATGTCGGCACCCATCCACATCATGTGGGAGGGGTCAAGGTTCGCACCGACGACGTCGTCACCCACGGCGTCGATGAGCCGCAACAGGGTGGAGACGTTGTGAACGAGCTGACCACCGCACGCCTCTACCGCCAGCCGGACGCCCTTGTCCCGGGCGAAGGCAGCCAGGCCTCGCCAGTAGGGAAGCGCGACCTCATTCCACTGATAGTCGAGAACCCCGAGGTTCTCCGGCGGCCAGGAGGTGGTGATCCAGTTCGGGGCCGCGTCACCGCGAGCTCCGGGAAGTCCGGACATCAACACGACGGAGGGAACGTTCAGCTCACTGGCCACATTGATGGTGTCGCGGACCACCCGGTCCTGGTCAGGTCCGCTGACGGGGTGTAGCTGGTTGCCGTTGGCGGTCAGCGCGCTGAGACTCAGGCCGCGGTCGGCGATCATCCCGGTGAACTCGGTTCGGGCCTGGGCTGAGGAGACCAGGGCGGGCAGATCGGCATGGGGGCTCTCAGACCAGTTGCCGGTGGCCACTTCGACGGAGCTCAACCCCAGGGCCTGGGCCAGGTCCAGGGCTTGTTCGAACGGCAGATGGTTGACGGAGTCGGTGATGAGTCCGAGCTTCATAGGTTGTTCCTTGCAGTCATGAGTGTGCGCGTCGACAGCACATAGCAACGGGAGAGGCGTGTCGTCCACCACACTAATACGTACTAGTATGATGGACAATGGGACGTTGATGAGATCTCTCGAGAAGCACAGGGTGAGCTGGGCGACTCTTCTTCACAGCGGTCCCCTGCAGGCCAACGGAGGGGCTGAGTCCCGGGGGTTCACCACAAGTCGGCTCGACACGCCGGGACCGGGCAGCGCGGGTTGAACCGCGGGCAGCGGGTGCCAGAGCAGCCCGGACCCCCCGGCTTTACATATGGCCCGGTTAGCGGCAATCAGACTATGAGGGCGGCATCGCAGGGGCTTGACCAAGGCCTGCTCCACGAGAGCGATCCGGGCGCATCTGCGCCCTCGAGGCATCACCGCGGTGATGCCTCGAGGGCCGACCAGGCCGGGCATCGGTCCCGCCGCGGCGCCAAAGGCGGGAGGCCACCGCCCTTCGACGCCGAGGGCGATAAGAGCCGCAACGTCGTCGAGCGCTCCTTTTCGACGTCCTCAAGCGCCGGCGAGGCCTCGCGGCCCGCTACGGCAAGCCGGTGCTGACCTACCGCGGTGGGGCCGTGCTGGGCGCGATCACCATCGGGCTCAAGTCTCTTTTGAGAGGCATGCCTAGGGATTCGGCGGCGGTTTACAGGCCTTGGTGTGACAGCAACGGCGTCGTACACACTTCCGGGGATGTAGCCGCTCTCATCCGGTGCAGTTCGGGGGACGGCGCGCGGACCAGTGGCCGGGCTGCTGTCCAAGGCGCGAGCATCTCCGCAGGTGGGAGCAGAGTCAACGTGGTCCCCCGATGAGTGGGGGCATGCGATATGACCGCTGTTTTATGTACATGTATGCGCATGAAAACTTCCTAGAGTGTGCAGTGATCCCCACACCACTCCTCACCCTCCGGAGACAACCGTGAAGACGACCCTCTTGCGTGCCCTGCTCGTGGCCCCCATCGCTTCAGCACTCACCGTCTGTGGACTGGCCGGTGCTCTTGCAGCGAGTCCCATGGCCGACGCAGCCGCGCCCTTCACGGTGGTCACGGCCACCGTGGGCTCGTCGCATCCGGACGCAGGTGCGGGCAACGGGCCCGAACGAGCCAACGGTGGTCAGGGCAGTGACGGTGCCATCCCCGGCAACGGTCACGGCGGCAACGGCACCTTGGGCAACGGTGGCCTGGGCAACGGTGGTCAGG
>NZ_JBISWK010000068.1:0-11685 GCF_044462205.1 Kocuria rhizosphaericola
GGTAGCGTCCCGCGGTTTGGTGTAGTTGTCCGAGCTTGAAGCGTTGCTCCGGTGACGTGAAGAGCCATCGTGCGAAGGTCAGTGAGTACGACCAAGTAACTCACGAGAGGACACTACGCACGATGGCCTTCAACCAGTCTGCCCTGCTTGACCTGCTGGGGGAACTCCAGCTAACCGACGTCTCGGACCGGATCCGCACCGCTACCGAGCGGCTCTACCAAGAACTCGTCGAGGCCGAGGCCACCGCGGTCATCGGCGCCGAACCGTTCCAGCGCAGCGATACCCGCTCTGCCCAGCGCAACGGCTCACGGCCCAAGACAATCACCACCACCGCCGGTGACCTGGCGCTGCGGATCCCGAAGCTACGACAGGGCTCGTTCTTCCCCTCCCTACTCGAGCGCCGCCGGCGGGTGGACCGAGCGCTGTTCGCCGTGGTCATGGAGGCCTACCTGCACGGGGTGTCGACGCGCAAGGTCGACGATCTGGTCAAGGCGCTCGGGGCTGAGACCGGCATCTCGAAGTCCGAGGTCTCACGCATCTGCAGCGAGCTCGACGCTGACATCGCGGTGTTCCGCGACCGGGCCCTGGACGCCACCGGCTACCCGTACGTGTTCCTGGACGCGACCTACTGCAAGGCCAGGGTCGGCGGGCGGGTTCTCTCCCAGGCGCTGGTGCTGGCCATCGGGGTGGCCGCCGACGGGCGGCGGGAGGTACTGGGCTTCGAGGTCGGTGACAGCGAGAACGAGGGGTTCTGGACGATGTTCCTCCGATCGCTGAAGACCCGAGGACTGGGCGGGGTGGCCCTGGTGATCTCCGATGCCCACGCCGGACTCAAGCGCGCCATCGGCACCGTCTTCCAGGGCGCGTGCTGGCAACGGTGCCGGGTGCACTTCATGCGCAACCTGCTGGCCGTGGTGCCCAAGGGCCAGCAGGAGATGGTGGCCTCCTTGGTGCGCACCGTTTTCGCCCAGCCCGACTCCGCCCACGTGGCCACCCAGTTCGCCGAGGTCACCCGGATGCTGGTCCGCTCCCATCCGCCGGCCGCAGCGCTGCTGGAAGACGCCCGCGAGGACGTACTGGCCTTCACTGCCTTCCCCGTCGCCCACTGGCGCAAGGTCTGGTCCACCAACCCGATCGAGCGGGTGAACAAGGAGATCAAGCGCCGTACCGACGTGGCCGGGATCTTCCCCAATTCCGCTGCCCTGTTGCGCCTGGCCGGGGCCGTGCTGATCGAGCAGCACGACGAATGGGAGGCCGGTGACCGGCGCTATCTCTCGCAGGCCTCCATGGCCGAGCTGACCATGATGACCGAGCAGATCCAGGAGGTGGGTGCCCCAGTCATCGACGCCGCTTAGACTACGACCAGCTGACCCGCACGGTGTCGAGAAACTCCACCAATCAGCGGGACGCTACCCCGACGATGCCCGCATAGGAACCCCTACAGCAACGTCGTTCCCGGGGCAGTGTCCGGTAGCCGGCCATATGTAAAGCAGGAGGGCCGAGCCGTTCCTGCCTCCGCCGGCCATGAACCACCGGCAATTGCTCGATCATCCCAAGGCGGAGATCCGGGACTGCCTCAGTGCGGCCCTGGAGACAGGCCCCGCAGCCTGGCACTGGCCATCTTGTCGCCTGGGTAGGTTCGTCCCTTCCTGAAACCTCGGTAGGGGTGTGACCAATCAGATAGCGATTTTGGAGGCGCCACTCTTCACCGTGGTGGTAGACAAGTTGAAGGAGAAACCACGTGCTGTCGGTGTGGTGGCGCTTGACGGATTCCCCGCCCCCGCCACTGACTCAACTGTTGGGTCCAGGACGCCCCCTCGTGCCCGTGCCGGTGCGGCTGGCTCCGCATGAGAAGCGTCGCCGTTCTCCCTGTTGTTCGTTACCCCTATTGGCCCGTGCCCGGAGGAGCTCCGTTGAGTGTGAAGCAGTCTTTGAACAACTACGGTCGGAGCCGAACGGACTCCCCGTCGGTCCGGGTCTTCGCCGATGTGGCGGGCACCCCGGGCACCCCTGCCCCGGGGTGGTGGAACCACCCGGTGGCGATCATGTTCGCCGCGGTGATCTGCGCGGCCCTGGTCTTCACCTTTCCTGGCCTGCCGGCGCTGTCGGGGCTGCTGGTCGTGGTGTCCGGAGTGGCTTTGGCGTCCCTGGCTGAAGTGAATCGTGGGCGGTGGTCCGTCAGTCGTGCCCGCGCCGTGGAGGAGTCGGTGTGGATCGCCGATCAGTGCGGGTACCAGGTGGAGGCCGTCGGTGAGGCCTTGCAGTGGAGGAACGCCGACCGGAGCATGGCCGCTCGGCTCGGCCACAATGGGAGTGGGTGGGACCTGTTCCTGCTCGACGCCGACGCCCCGGTTTTTGAGAACAATCACTGAAAAGTCGTACTTTCACCCCGTTCGCTGATGACCTTCGGGGGCCGGGCGGTATCGGTGTCCGTCCGTGGCCTGGTGGGAGCGTGCACCACAGGTCCCTGCCGGTGACCGAGATGTTCGGGGTGGAGCAGTGAACGTTCCGGGCCCTACAGGGACTGCCACAGCACCAGAGCCGCCCCCAGTGTGGAGGCTGACAGTGCCACGCGGCGTACTCGTTGCTGGTCCAGGTGCTTGTTGACCAGCCCGGACAGGGCGAACCCCAGGACCATCGCCGGGGTGAGGATCGCGGCGAGCTGCAGGATGCGCTGATCCAGGGCCCCGACCGCGGCGAGACCGACCAGGGACATGAGAGCTCCTACGAGGAAGAACGCGCTCATGGTGCCGCGCAGCTGTGCGGTGGAGGAGCCGTGCCACACCAGTGCCATGGGCGGGCCCCCGATGGCTGTGGCGGTCCCGAGCGCTCCGGATGCTGCCCCGGCGACGGCGACGGTGACCGGACGGGGCGCGGGGCGCCACCCGCAGACACTCAGCAGGACACCCGCCAGCACCGTGCCGGCCAGCGTCAACGCCAAACCGCGGGCAGGCAGAAGGGCCACCAGGGCAGCACCGATGACCGTGCCCGGGACTCTCCCGAGCAGGGCCCACCCTGCGCCGCGCAGATCGATGGCCGTGCGGTCTCGGAGCACGCCGAGCACGGTGAGGCCGGCGGCGAGCAGCACGATGGATCCCGGCAGCAGGGAGGGATCGACCAGGGCGATCGCCGGGGCCGCAAGCATGCCCAGTCCGAAGCCGATCGCCCCCTGCAGACAGGCCGCCGCGACGATGACCACGGCGATGATGACGAGCTCGACACCACTCATTGTGTGCACCTTCTCGCGGTTCGGGTCCGGTTGGCCGGGTCACCCCGGGTGGAACAAGATCATCATGGCGAACCGTGCGACACCGCGGCCTTGCACGGCGGTCGTCCCCAGCGGTGCGGAGTCGATGGCAGAGGGCGGGAACCACTGGTGTGGTTCCCGCCCTCTGCGTTCGTGCGGACTGGAGGTGCAGGTCAGCCGATCAGTGCGGTCAGGAGGCGGTAGCAGGTGGCCAGGATCGCGGCCAGCCCGAGCAGGCCCAGGACCGTCTGCCACCAGCGGTTGACGTGGATCCCCATGACCTCGCGACGGGTGGCCATGATCAGCAGCAGGATGCCCAGCAGCGGAGCGACGATCACGGTCAGGGCCTGGGCGGTGATGATGAGCTGGATCGGGGCGCCCTGGGAGATGAGCGTGACTGCCACCCCGAAGGCCAGCACCACGCAGATCATGGCCTTCACCCGGTGCCGGTCCAGCTTGTTGCCCCACCCGACGGCGTCCGAGAGCAGGGTGCCGCCGGCGGTGGCGTTGGCGATCATGGAGGAGAACGCCGCGCCGGTGAAGCCCAGGGCGAAGACGGTCGCGCCGATGGGCCCGGCCACCGGCTCCAGGACCTTGCCGAGGTCCGCCAGGGTGGCGGCGGTGCCGCCGGTAGCCTGCAGGGCCGTGGCGGCGGCCACGATGACCAGGATGGTCATGACGCCCGGGGCGACGATGCCGGGGATGGTGTCGGCCAGGGTGGTGGCCTTGTACTGGTCGGCGCGCAGTCCGCGCTCCCTCGAGGCGTAGCCGGTGTAGAAGGCGGCGTTGATGGAGAAGTTGGTGCCGACCAGGGCCACGACCAGCAGACCGGCCTCGGCGGGCAGGGAGGGAACGAACCCGTCGGCGACCTCGACCCAGTCGGGCTTCGTGAGCACCGCCGAGAGGGCGAACCCGACGGACATCAGGGCGATGAGCGCCAGCAGGCCGCGCTCGAAAATCTTGTAGTAGTTCGGTGCCCAGACCACTCCGGCCACCACCGCGGTGCAGACCAGGGTCCACACCGTCGGGGAGCCGCCGAAGAGGAAGGACAGTCCGAGTCCGGATCCGACCGCGTTGCCCACGGAGAACATCAAGGTGATCAGGAAGACTCCGATGCCGGCGGCCAGGCCGGTGACCTTTCCGAGGTGCTTCTTGATCATCTGGATCAGGGAGCGGTCGGAGGCGATGGCGATCCGCACGCTCATGTCGGTGAAACCCAGCATCAGGATGGTGGAGACGGCGATGACCCAGATCAGGTCGTAGCTGTGGAGGCTGCCGGCCTGGACTGCCGAGGTCAGGTTGCCCGGGCCGAACTGCCAGGCCCCGACGATGAACCCCGGGCCCATCAGGGCCAGGGCGCCCAGCAGCCGTGATCGGCGGGTGCGCGGTGCGCGGTCTCCGGTGTCGGGCATGGTCTCCCCGGTGCCGGCCACCGAGCCGGTGGCGTGGTGGGCGGACTTCTTGGATCGAGCAGTCGAATTAGTCATCGTCGTTCTCCACCGTCCTGGTTCGATCACACCACGCCGGTGGCCTGGAAGGCCTGGGTGGTCGTGTACTGGGCGTTGTCACCGATGAGACCGGCGGAGGTCAGGGCGGAGGAGATCTCCTCGCGCGCGCCTTCGGCCAGGGGCAGCAGCGGCGGGCGGACCACGGCGTTGGGCAGCACCCCGCGCTCGACCAGACCCATCTTCAGCGCCACGGTGCCCTCCATGTGGGAGCCGCGGTGGTAGACGGCCTTGGTGACCGGCAGCAGCTTGTCGTGCAGCGCCCGGGCGGCGGCGTAGTCCTTGGCCTTGCCCGCGGCGATGAGCTCAATCAGCGGCTCCGGGGCCAGTCCGCCGTAGCCGACCAGGGCGCCGTCGACGTCGAACATGGTGTGCAGCAGGTACTCGTCGTGGCAGGTGAGGATCTGCAGCTCCGGGTTCTCCTGGCGCAGCACGGGGATCTCGGTGTCCCAGCGGCGCATGTTGCGCACCCCGTTCTTGGTGGCGAACACTCCGGGCTGGGCGGCGATCTCGAGCTGGGTCTTCAGGCTGTAGGTGGCCTTGGTGGCATCGGGGTACTGGAAGAGGATCAGCGGCAGGTCGGACTCCTCGTGGATGATCCGGTAGCGCTCCTGCGGGGCGCCGTCCTGGTAGCCGAAGCGCAGCCAGCCGTGGGAGGGGTAGACCAAACCGGCCTTGGCCCCGGCCTCGGCGGCACGGGCGGCCTCGAGGCCGGCGACCTTGTCGCCCTCCCCGGTGATGCCGGCGATGATCGGGACGTCGCCGGCGGCGTCGACCATGGTGCGGATGACCTCGACCTGCTCCTCGGCGGTGAGGTAGGTGCCCTCCCCGGCGTGGCCCAGGCAGACCAGGCCCTTCACGCCGGGCACGGAGGCCAGCCAGCGGGTCAGGTTCGCCACGGCGTCGTGGTCGACCTCCATGTCGGCGGTGAACGGGGTGACGGGGGCGGGAGTGAGGCCGCGGAGATCGAGAGACATTTTGGGTTCCTCCTGTGTTGGGAACGTTTGCGGGAACGTTTTCAACTATGATGTGACTCATGACACCTGTCAACACCTCCGCCGAAACTTTCTGTGACCCAGCTCATGGGTCCGCACCGATCGCACCCCCCTCGGAGCCTGTCCGGCCAAGGGCTTTGGTATCGTCCGAGCCATGGATCAGGACGGGCATGACTGAGCAGGCGGCCCCGCGCACCGTGACGATCCGTGACGTGGCTCGGGTCGCCGGGGTGAGCATCTCCACGGTCTCGAGGGTGCTCGACGACCGCCGTCCGCCCTCGAAGTCTCCTTCGGCCGAACGTGTTCGGGCCGCCGCGGCCGAGCTGGGCTACCGGGCTGATGCCTACGCCTCCGGGTTGCGCCGCCAGCACACCGGCACCGTCGGGGTCCTAGTGCCGCGGCTGTCCGACACGGTGATGGCGATGTTCTTCGAAGAGGTCGCCCGGGCCTGTGCCCGCCAGGCCGGCTTCGCCATGGTCGCCACCACCGAGGACCGCCCCGAGGCCGAGAAAGCCACCGTGGAGACCCTGTTGCGCCAGCGCGTGGACGGACTGATCCTCACCACCGCCCGCCAGGAGGACCCCGTCGCGGCCCAGCTGCGGGCACAGGGGGTGCCGCACGTGCTGGCCCTGCGCACCGATCACATCAGCCCCTCGGCCACCGGCGACGACGAGCTCGGCGGCTACCTGGCCACCCGCCACCTGCTGGATCTGGGCCACCGCAACATCGCCCTGGTCGCCGGGCCCTCCTATGCCTCCACCGCCGTGGCCCGGCAGGCCGGCTACCGCCGCGCCATGACCGAGGCCGGCCTGACCAAGGTCGACCACCTCATCCACGAGTCGACCTTCGGGATGGACTCCGGGGAGACCGTCGCCCGGACCGTCCTGGCCGGCCCGGACCGGCCCACCGCGATCTTCGCCGTCAACGACAACACCGCCATCGGGGTGCTGGCCGCCGCCCAGGCCGCCGGGCTGTCGGTGCCCGAGGACCTGTCGGTGGTGGGCTACAACGACATCCCCGTCTCGGCCCGGCTGCCGGTGGCCCTGACCACCGTGCGGGTGCCCTTCGACCAGATCGCCGCCAACGCCGTGGAACTGCTCACCCAGCAGCGCACCGGCGCCCTCGGCGAGCCACGCCGGGTGGTCACCCCCACCCTCATCCCGCGCCAGTCCACCACCCGTCCCCCGGCCACGCCCGCGGGCTGAGGCCACATCCCGCCCCGTTGCCGGCAACACCGGAACAGGCCCTGGCTTCCCCCCCCCCTGCGGTGATGGCAGCCGCCAAGACCATCGGCGTGGTCCTTCACCGACGCCGGTCGGACCGGCCAGGCACAGGCACAGGCCTGCACTATGACCCACACCCACGACCCACTCCGTCGGCTCCGGCGGAGCTTACAGAACGGACATACCATGCCCATCGTCACCATCAACATGGTCGCCGGCCGCGACCGCGCCATGGTCCAGGACTGCCTGCGCGAGGTCGCCAAGACGGTCTCCCGCACCCTCGACGCCCCGCTGTCCTCGGTGCGGGTGCTGGTCAACGAGGTCGACCCAGAGCTGTGGACGGTCGGGACCACCCTCAAGAGCGAGGAACGCCCCACCGGCCCCACCCCCTGAGCCGGGCGAGGTGCTCGATGGGCACCCGCCAGGGAACACGAGAGCGTCCCAGCCGGTGTTCCTCCGCGACACGTACCAACGGTTACGAGGTTCCAGAGGTCATGGCGGTCACGGCGTGGTCCAGTCGCCGGGAGGGGTTTTTCTTCCGCCAGGCCACCGCAGATTCCAGGCTCGGCAGATCGTCCTGTTCGAAGGCCACGTAGCGCACCTCGGAGGACAGCACGTCGATGCCGGTGATCACGATCGAAATGCCCACACCGGCGCCCACCAGCATGAGGGTGGTGTAGGTGTCCGGGGTCTCCTTCACTACTCGGGGAGTGAAGCCGGCGGTGGCACACACCTCCTGGAGCAGCTGCAGCAGCGCCGACCCGCTGTAGCGGCGCGGGGTGACGAAGTCCATCGATTCCAGCTCTTCCACGCGCACCCTGGGCCGGTCGGCCAGAGGGTGATCCTTGGCCACCACCAGCAGCGGCTGATGCTGGGCCACGGCTCGTGTACCCAGGTCAGGGTGCTCGAAGGGCAGCATCACTTGCCCCAGGTCCACCTCCCCATCGAGGACCGCGTCGGCCACCAGCGAGGAACTCCCGTACCGCTTGACGTCCACATCCACCCCGGGTTGGGCCGTGATGACCGAACGCAACAACCCCGGGACCAGGGCCGTGCCCGTAGCCCCGGAATAGCCCAGGACCAGGCGCCCGGCACCACCGTGCTCGGCGTGACGGACCGTGTGCACGGCCCGATCCACCGCGGTCAGGATCTGCTCCGCCTCGGGCACCAAGGCCTCACCGGCCGGGGTCAGCCGCACCCCCCGGGGATGGCGTTCGAACAGCTGCACCCCCAGCTGCTTCTCGAGCTGATGGATCTGCTTGGTCAGCGGGGGCTGGGCGATGTGCAACCGGGCGGCCGCCCGGCCGAAATGCAGCTCATGGGAGAGCACCAGAAAGGACTGCAGCAGCCGCAACTCCATCGATGCCCCTCTCCCTCCGCGCACCGGGTATCCCCCCGATACCGACTGCGTATTGGATCCCCCGGCCGCCCCCGGACCACCATGGAAGACAGATCCTCCAGAAAGGCCATCCCATGACCCATTCCAAACTCATGACCCTGTCCGAGGCCATCGCCGCGTTCGTGCACGACGGCTGCTCGGTCTCCCTCGAAGGATTCACCCACATCATCCCCTACGCCGCCGCGCACGAGATCATCCGGCAGCAGAAGCGCAACCTCACCGTCTACCGGATGACCGCCGACATCGTCGTCGACCAGCTGATCGCCGGTGACTGCGTGGACGAGCTGGTCTCCTCCTTCATCGGCAACAGCTCCGTGGGCTCCCTGCACGAGCTGCGCCGTCGCATCGAAGGCAAGGGCCCGCGGCCGCTGCGCTACCGCGAGTACAGCCACGGCGGCATGATCGCCCGCTACCTCGCCGGCGCCTCCGGACTGCCGTTCTACCCCCTGCTCTCCTACGCCGGCTCGGACCTGCCGAAGATCAACGACGAGATCCGCGTGATCGAGTCCCCCTACGACGGCCAGAAGATCTACGTCGTGCCGCCGATCAACGCCGACGTCGCGATCGTCCACGCCCAGCGCGCCGACGCGAAGGGCAACGTGCAGATCTGGGGCCTGACCGGCATCCAGCAGGAAGTGGCCTACTCCGCCGAGAAGGTCATCGTCACCGTCGAAGAAATCGTCGAGGAGGAGGTCATCACCTCCGACCCCAACCGCACCCTGCTACCCAGCCACGTGGTGGACGCCGTCGTCGAGGTCCCCAAGGGCGCCCACCCCTCCTTCGTCCAGGGCTACTACGACCGCGACGGCGCCTTCTACCGACAGTGGAACGACATCAGCAAGGACCCCCAGACCCTCCAGCGCTGGCTCGACGAGTGGATCCACGAGCTCACCGACCACAGCGACTACGTGACCAAGCAAGGCCCCCAGTTCTGGGACCAGCTCGCCTCCCCCTACGTCCCCTCCCTCCCGGTCAACTACGGAAGCAGGAAGTCATGACCGACACCACCCCCGCCACCCAGATCTCCCCCTCCGAGCTGCTGGCCGTCGTCGCCTCCCGCGAGCTCGCCCAGGCCCGCACCGTCTTCGCCGGCATCGGCCTGCCCACCGTCGCCGTGTCCCTGGCCCACCTCACCTGCGCCCCGGACATCGAGATCATCTACGAGTCCGGAGTGTGCGGAGCCCACCCCGCCAGCCTGCCCGAGACGGTCGCCGACTCCGTGCTCATCACCGGCGCCGAGGCCGTGCTCGACATGACCGCCCTGTTCAACTACGTCCTGCAGCGCGGACACATCGACGTCGGCTTCCTCGGTGCGGCCCAGATCGACAAGTGGGGCAACCTCAACAGCTCCGTCATCGGCGACTGGACCCACCCCACAGTCCGCCTCCCCGGCTCCGGCGGAGCGGCCGAAGTCATGGCCAACTCCAAAGAGGTCTACGTGGTCATGCGCCGCCACGAAGCCCGCTCCCTGGTCGCAGAACTCGACTTCTGCACCTCCCCCGGACCCGACCGAGCCCTCGCCGCCGGCTTCGTCCCCCGAGGCCTGGGCGTCACCAAGGTCATCACCGAACTCGGCGTACTCAGCCGCACAGCCCCCGGCGAAGAACTCGTCCTCACCGGCGTGTACCCCGGCGTCGACCCCGCCGACGTCGTCGCCGCCACCGGTTGGGACCTGAAAGTCAGCGACCAGCTGACCGTCGTGCCCCACCCTTCCGACGTCGAACTGTCTCTCCTACGCGAGGAAGTGGACCCCACCCGGGTCTATCTCCGCTGAGACATCGACCCCCTTGCCACTGATGCTGCGATAGTCCCACGAAGGTTCCGGACGTCCACTGATCTCAAAAATCTCGACAACTTCGCGGACAAGAATCGAAGCAGATGCGAGAACTCCCGTGGGGACTGTCGCTCTAACGGTGTAAGAGGCGTTTCCATGGTTAGTGGTTCTCCGACGCCGGCATCCGGTCGGCGAAGGTGATGGCAAAGGCGTTCAGCGCCGGCTTCCAGCGTGTGATCCATCGTGTCTGCCCGGTGCCCTTGGGGTCCAGACTCCGCACGACCAGGTACAGCGTCTTCATCGCCGACTGCTCGTTGGGGAAGTGCCCCCGGGCCCGCACGGCCCGACGGAACCGGGCGTTGAGGGACTCGATCGCGTTGGTCGAACAGATGACCCGGCGGATCTCCACGTCGTAATCCAGGAAGGGCACGAACTCCGTCCACGCCCCGCGCCACAGCCGGCTGATCGCCGGGTACCGGGCGCCCCACTTGTCCTCCACCTCCTCCAGGGCGGCCTCCGCGGCGGCAGCGGTCGGGGCGGTGTAGACGGGCTTCAGGTCCTTGGCGAGCTCGTCCCAGTACTTCCGCGAGGCGTAGCGGAACGTGCCGCGGATCAGGTGGATGATGCACGTTTGGACGATCGCGGCCGGGAAGACCGCGTTGACGCTGTCGGGCAGGCCCTTGAGCCCGTCGCAGACCACGAAGAACACGTCCTTGACCCCGCGGGACTTCAGGTCGTTCAGGACCGCGTACCAGAACTTCGCGCTCTCCCCGTCGCCGTCCCCGGCCCACATCCCAAGGATGTCCTTGTGCCCGGCCAGGTCCACCCCGATCGCGGCGTACACGGGCCGGTTGCGGACCTGCCCGTCGCGGACCTTCACCATGATCGCGTCGATGAACACCGCCGCGTAGACCTGCTCCAGGGGCCGGGCCCACCAGGCGGTCATCTCCTCGATGACGCGGTCGGTGATCCTCGTGACGGTGTCCTTGGAGACCTCCGCGCCGTAGACCTCGCCCAGGTGGGCGCTGATTTCCCCGGTGGTCAGGCCCTTGGCCGAGAGCGAGAGAACGACCTGGTCCAGGTCCGACAGCCGCCGCTGGCGCTTCTTGACGATCACCGGCTCGAAGCTGGCTTCCCGGTCGCGGGGGACCTCGATCTCCACGGGGCCGGCGTTGTCGGTGATGACCGTCTTGGACCGTCGCCCGTTGCGCGAGTTGCCGCGGTTGCGGCCCCCGGGCTCGCCGTGCTCGTAGCCGAGGTGTTCGTTCATCTCCTCGTCCAAGGCGGCCTCGACGACCATCTTGGTCAGCTGCTTCAGCAACCCTCCCGGACCGGTCAACGCCGCCCCGTTCGCTCTAGCCTGGCGGACCAGCTCCCGGACGGTTTCCTGCTCCGCCGCAGACAGCTCCGGTGTCTCTTCCGGCTGCTCGCCGGGTGTCGGTGGGCTCACGTCCACCAGTGTCTCGATGTTCTCGCTCATGTCGACCCTCCAACCCCATTCGGGGCGATTGGGCCTCTTACACCGTTACTGCGATAGTCCCC